>JAUVAR010000049.1 GCA_030591625.1 Candidatus Zixiibacteriota bacterium | reverse complement strand
TGACTGATGCTGGCTCCATGATGGGTTCCGGTGGCATGATCGTAATGGATGACCGTACTTGTGTTGTTGATCTCGCCAGATATTTCCTAAACTTCTTAGTCACTGAATCGTGCGGCAAATGTGTCCCCTGTCGTGAAGGTCTCTTCCAGTTGCACGCCCTTGCTGTTAATATTTGCGAAGGGAATGCACAAGAATCTGACCTTGATAAAATGGAACAACTCTCAAATGTTATCGTGCGTGGATCGCTTTGTGGTCTTGGAACCTCGGGACCAAATCCATTCTTAAGTACGATAAAATATTTCCGTGACGAGTATCTTACACATATCAATGACAAGAAATGTCCGGCTGGTGTATGCAAGAGTTTGATAAAGTTTAAAATCAACGACAAATGTAACGGCTGTGTTGCTTGTGTACCAGCCTGTCCGGTCGATGCTATCACAGGTGAGAAGAAAAAAGTACATCTGATCAATCAAGAAACATGCACCCAATGTGGCGCCTGTTTTGCAGTTTGTCGTTTTGAAGCGATTGATGTTATTTAAGGAATTCAAATGGTAAACCTGACTATAAATGGAAAGTTAATTCAAGCCGAAAAAGGTGAGATGCTTCTTACGGTGATAAGGCGTGAAGGAATCGAAATCCCATCGACCTGTCATCATGAAGCAGTCGAACCGTTCGGAGCTTGCAGGCTTTGCACTGTTGAGATCACCCGTAAGGATTGGGATGGCTGGAAAAGATATGTCACCTCATGCCTCTACCCCGCCGAAGATGGCCTGATTGTCAGCACCCATGCCGTTGAGGTGATTGAACTTCGTCGCACCTTGCTTGACTTGTATCTCGCCCGTTCGCCAAAAGCAAAACTCATAATTGATATGGCTGCCGAGTACGGCATCACCAAAACATCTTATGAGGAAATCAAAGACGGTGATGATTGTATCCTGTGTGCCCTTTGCACGCGAGTCTGCGATGAGATGGGTTTTCATGCGATATCAACTGTAGGTCGTGGACATGGCAAAGAAATTGCCCCGCCTCTCAATGAAGCGCCACCTGATTGTGTTGGCTGTCTGAGTTGTGCTCAGGTTTGTCCGACCAATTTCATCAAATTTGAAGACAAGAACAGCACTCGTAAGATTTGGGGTCGTGAATTCGAACTCTTAAAGTGCGAACAAACCGGTCGAACAACTATCACCAAAGAATTTGCTGAACATCTGAGCAATAAACGTGATATTCCAATAGATTATTTCAACACGAACGACGAAACTCACCGTAAGGAACTGGCCAAAACAATGGGCCGAATTACTGCGTGGGGACGGGAGGAAGAATAATGCCTTTTAGATTTATAGTTACCCCCCGCCTCTGTACAGGCTGTCGTACCTGCGAGTTAGCTTGTTCTTTCACCCATGCCGTAAATGGGAAACCAGGATTAAGCCGAATATATCCAATTGATGGCGGATTTAAAGATCTTTACGTACCAGTAACCTGCCTTCAATGCGAAGATGCCGCCTGTGTTAAATCCTGTCTGGTCAATGCTATCACTCGCAATGAAGAAACTGGCGCTCTTGAGCTGAATGCCGAGAAATGTGTCAAATGTATGGCCTGCGTTGCTGCCTGCCCCTTTGGATGTGCTCTAATAGATACTAAGAACAATTTGGTCGTAAAGTGCGATAACTGCGGTGGAGATCCTGTTTGTGCACATTTCTGTCCAACCAAAGCGCTTGAATATCGTGAAGTTACCGACAAAAAACTAAAGTCGGCCTGAACCAGATTTAATCAAACTGTCGATTCTACGTCAGACCCACATCGCTGGGTCCAGAAACGTCTTGACTTACTTTCCAAAAGCAAGCTAATTAAGAACTTAGCGTTTTTGGGGTCGTCTATACAGATCAACCTCACAGATGAAACCAAACAATATTAATTGCGTAATGATATAACAGGAGAACCTGTATCATGAGATTGAGTGATCGAGAACAAGATGGCGTGGTAATCCTTCAACCCAAAGGCAAAATCATGGGTGGACCCGACGCTACGCTATTGCACGACAAATTATATGAATACATCGACCAGGGAAAGAAAAACGTCGTCGTTGACCTTGCCGGTGTTGATTGGATGAACTCAACCGGACTGGGGATTCTAATCTCCGGATTTACAACTCTGCGTAACAACGATGGCATCTTGAAATTGGCAAATGTCACAGATAAGATTCAATCACTGCTTACGATCACAAAACTTGTCTCCGTTTTTGAGGCACATGATAGTATCGAAGAAGCGATAGCCAGCTTTAACGATTAAAATGACAAGAAATAATTCTCGATAGCCGCAGACGGACGGGGTGCCGTTGGTCTGCTTTTTTTTTGGAGTAATCAGCAACAATGAACAAGCCTAAAATAGTCGGGGACACGATGACAGTTCCCTCCGATCAGGAGTTTCTGGCAGATGTTGACACTTTCTTAGAAGCTACGCTCAGAGGTTTTGGTGCCGATGAGTCGGTTATTGCCGACATTGCGATATCAGTTTCAGAACTTGTTAACAACGCCATACTTCACGGTAACAAAGCGATACCGGACAAGATTGTAACCATCAAACTGAAACGTGAAAACAATGCTGTCTGTATTTCAATTGCGGACGAAGGCACCGGATTTGACCCAAGTGAAGTTGATGACCCACTTGATGACAATAATCTTTTGAAAGAAGTCGGTCGTGGCATATTCATCGTCAAATCATTGATGGATTCAGTCGATGTACAGGCAACCAACAACGGTACGACCATCGTTATCAAAAAAGCTATATAACCTCTAACTGAGTATCAACTGTACTGATGAGTTTTGAACTGCTCGAAACAATTGCATATCTCCTGACAGGCGGATTTCTCGTCTTCCTGGCTATAACGATTACTCGTGATAATTTCACGAACCGGGTTAATCGTGTTACCGGAGGTCTGCTCCTTTTTGCAGGTCTGGCTCCTATTTCTATTGCCGTTGGCTATCTCTTAACACAAGGTGTTAGCGAAACAACTCCGTTTGAACAAACAACTCTTTATTCATTCCACCTGACCTGGGAGCTTTTCTTCCCAACCCTTGTTGTCTTTGCTCTCCTCTTTCCATTTAACCGTCTCAAAGGATTAGGTAACACGCGCTGGATCTACCTCTTACTGGCCCCACAGTTGATTCATCTGTTTCTCGAACTTACTTTTGGTGAATTGAACATTCTTGTGACCAATCTTGAAAATCGCGTAACCGAGGGTGGTCTGTCAGGAATATTCCTGACCCCGCTATCATATATCGCGACACGGTTGATAGTTCTTCTTGGAATAGTCAAAACCTATTCGGTCAATATATTTGGTGTCATCAATCTTACTTATGTTATGATTTCTGTTTACCTGCTCGAAACAGGACGTAAACTTCAGACGAATCCGCGCCTTCAAGCGCAAACTAATGTCGTTCTCTGGGGTTTGCGCCTTGCTCTTGGTATTTTTGTAATATCTCAGCTAACCTTACATTTTGACTATATTAAACTTCCCGAAAAATGGCTCACCGCTCTACGACTTACCGCTCTATTGATAGGTGGCGGAGCTTTTGCCTTTGGTATCATCAGACGACAGTTCCTTGATATAAGACTCGTATTCAGACAATCACTTATTTACACCTTCACATCGATTCTGCTGGTTGGAACATATATATTCCTTGCCATGCAATCGGCGAAATTCCTCGTTCCATTTTTTGGTGCTCGGGCCGAAACGATAAGCTATCTGTTCATTGTATTCATATTATTATTATTCCCATCTATAAGTAATTGGATCGATACTATTATTCGTTCGATGTTTATGCGTACTCGAACTGATTACCGCAATATCATTGAACGCTTCTCGCGCGAAGCGATCTCTATGTTCGAGCCGGCTAAACTCCGTCAGACTATTGATGAAGCACTTAAGACTTCGTTGTTGGTTGATAATGTTTATTTTGTACTGTATGATGATTCAGTTGGTGAGTATGCAATTTTACAATCTGATGACTACTCAAAACGAACGGTCATAAGCCGCGACGATATGTTGCTGCGAGGAATTAACCTTCTCGACAAGCCAACCAGTTATAGTTCATTAAACGACTATCAGGAAGATTCACAACTGGCGGCCATACTCAATGAACGAAGCATAAAATTGATTTTACCATTGAAAGATGCAAACCATCTTATCGGATTTCTTGCTCTTACCGGCAAAGCTGCCGGCTATCGATACACTCCCGAGGACTACAACCTGCTTGCAGTTCTCTCAAATCAAATGGTCATTGCTCTTACCAACGCTCGCCTGTACGCAGATTCACTTGAGAAGATCAGATTGCAGGAAGAAATTTCAATGGCCCGTCAGATTCAGCTCGACCTGCTTCCCGATAAACCACCCGATATTCCGAACACAATGATATGTGCCGAATCAACACCATCACGTACGGTAGGAGGAGATTTCTACGACTTTATTCCTGTCAATAGAAAGGAGCGTATGGGCATTGTTATTGCCGATGCTTCGGGTAAAGGAATGCCGGCAGCACTTCTTATTGCTCAAATTCAGGCGATCCTGCATTCGGAAGTTAATAACGGAAATCCTATCTCTGTGGTGATGAAAAATATGAATCAACAGATATACCGTGCTACATCATCGGAAAAATATGTAACACTATTTTATGGTGAGTATGACCATGTCAGCAGAGATTTCCATTATTCCAACGCCGGACATAACTATCCTATGCTCGTTCGTGAATGTGGCGAAGTTGAATTTCTTATTGAAGGTGGTCCAATAATTGGAGCTTTACCAGGTATTGAATATCAATCCGCAACTGTACGTCTAAATGACAATGATGTGCTCTTCCTCTTCACCGATGGACTTTCTGAAGCGATGGACAAAGATGATGTTGAGTACGGAGAACCCCGAATCAGAGACTTTATCGTTGAGCGGCGTGGCATGGACCCAGAAGTGATAATGTCCGAGTTGGTTCGAGATGTCAGACAGTTTGATCCGACACATCCTCCCCAGGATGACACAACTATGGTAGCAATCAAAATCAGAAATGGTAAAATAGATTCTCATGAATCAAGACTTTAGTAATTTTAATGAAGAGCTCCTCAATGAGCGCAAAGATAAACATTGTGGTTACAGATTGTGCCCGTTTTGTGGCAGCGATCTTAATGAAAAACTTCTCGACGGTCATAGCCGGATGGTCTGCTCATCAAGTAATTGTGATTACATTTATTACCAAAACCCGGTACCGGCAGCAGGAGCAATTATTGTTCAGGATAACAAAATCCTTCTTGTAAAAAGAGCTCATCCACCCAAAATAAACTATTGGTGTATCCCGGCCGGATTTATGGAATGGAAAGAACATCCAAGCGAAACAGCAGTACGCGAATTAAAAGAAGAAACCGGCCTTGATGTCAAACTTACTTCATTCTTTGAAGTTTATACCGGCAATGATGACCCAAGAGCAAACGCAGTCCTTATGCTCTACCTCGCAGAAATTACAGGTGGCAAAATGCAGGCTTCTGATGATGCCCTTGATGTAGATTTCTTTGATCTGGATAATCCTCCGAATGATATCGCATTTGAATCGCACTTGAGGGCAATCGCTGATTATAACAAACGTGTTCGTGGCCTGTAGTCATACAGACAGCTTATGAAATCAGCATTCCAGCAAAAACTCTTCCGCCTCTTCTTGATAATATCAATCTTGCCGGTAGTGGTATTAACTTCTGTAGCCTATTACCTCTCAAGCGAATTTTTTTCGGGCAACAGTACCGAAATAATCAATAGTTCTCCATTGTTGAATTACCACCGCACAGACATCTATAATAGAATAGAAAAAGCACTCTCCGACCAACAGTTGCTCAGCTCAAAAAACAGCCTCGTCGATTTTGCATTTATAGATACTGATTCAGGAACAGTTATTCTGAAAAACCACACCCGACTCACACCTGAAACAGTACATTCTATCTTAACTGCGGTAACTTCCAGACCCCGTGGTTTTGTTGAAACTGACAAACTGCTATTTCAATATGCCGTAAAACATAACAAAGGGAATACGAATCTCATTGGAGGTATTATTCATAATGATGAATATTCTAAAATGCTTTCTGACCTGGAACAATCGTTAGGCACTCAAAGTGAAGTAAATAAACTCCGGCCTAAATTTCTTATCTTCGTATTTGGACTATTTGTAGTCATTGCCGGCATAGCTATTATCTTTTCCTATTTGATCTCAAGACGATTTTCTTCGAATATTTCCGCTCCCCTAAATCAATTAGCTCGTGCATCTGAAGAAATAGCTGCAGGTAAATTCGAACAAAAGGTCGAGCTCTCATCAGAAGGAGAACTACAAACACTTATCGACAGTTTCAACCTGATGTCCTTACAACTTGATTCCGCCACCCGTCAACTTGCTCAAACAGAACGCGTCGCAGCATGGCGACAGGTAGCAAGACGGTTCGCACATGAATTGAAGAATCCTTTGCAACCTCTTCTTGTCTCGCTTTATCGCATCGAAAAAGAGCTGATCGATACAGAAGCATACGACAAAATCTACGAACCTCTCAAAGCGGCCTCCGAAGAAGTGCGCCACCTGAAACTTCTGGCCGAACGTTTTTCTCATCTGTCTAAACTTCCTGAACCAACTATCACAGAATTTGATCTGACAGAACTTATTGAATCTATCACATTCCTCTATGAAGACCGTCTTCTCGATCGAAATTTTATCCTGATGCTTCCCGAGGCTCCGCTTATGATTCATTCCGACCATGCCTACTTAAGAGAGGCGTTGCATAACCTGCTTCAAAATTCGTTAGATGCAACCGGCTCTGGTGAGCGAATAGAAATACGTCTGGCCAGTCGTGCCGGTAAACATATTATCATAGTTAGCGATGGCGGACGCGGGATGAATCCAGACCAGGTTTCACAGGCAACTCTCCCCTATTTTACGACAAAAGAAAAAGGAACCGGACTTGGGCTGGCCATCGTTGAAAAATCGATATCTGAACTTAACGGACAGGTTGAGGTTGAATCGACTCCCGGTCGAGGAACCAACGTCTCGATAATCCTGCCGGGAAAGCTAGCGTAGAATATGTCATACAAACTTCTGGTTGTTGATGATGAACCTAACATTACATTGTCTTTTTCCTCTCTCCTAAAAGATGAAGGGTACGATGTTCGCACAACCGGTTCGGCCGAAAAAGCAACCGACATATTAAAATTCAATAACTTTGACCTTATCCTTCTCGATATTGGTTTACCGGGACAGTCGGGAATAGAATTCTTAAGAGCTGTAAAATCAAAATCATGGCCACCCGAAGTACTAATGATCTCAGGTCAAGCCGATATTCCAAGCGCTCTTGAGGCGGTCCGACTCGGTGCGATAGATTTCCTCGAAAAACCAGTACCACCGGAAAAGCTAATTACATCTGTAAGATCAGCTCTTGCATTGGTAGCGGCCAATCGTCAGAGATTCCTTTCGGTCGAACGGATTGACGAAGAGAATCGAATCATTGGTAATTCATCTGTAATTAAAAATACATTAGCAACAATTGATCAGGTTGCGCAAACCGACACTACTGTTTTAATAACTGGTGAGAATGGCACCGGCAAAGAATTAGCCGCTACAAGATTATATCTTTCGAGCAATCGCCGCGAAAAACCTTATATAAAGGTCAACTGCCCCGGTATCCCAGAGACATTATTTGAGTCTGAACTTTTTGGACACATGAAAGGTTCATTTACCGGTGCGGTAAAAGATTATCCGGGCAAGTTTGCGCTTGCCGATAGAGGGACAATCTTTCTTGACGAAATTGGAGACCTTCCTCTCGCCTGTCAGGCCAAACTATTAAGGGTTCTGGAAAGTGGTGAGATTGAAACGATTGGTGCCGATTCACCACGTAATATTGATGTTAGAGTTATATGCGCTACCAATAGAAATCTCCAGAAGCTTATAAGCGAAGGTAAATTCCGTGAAGACCTTTTCTATCGCATCTCTGTATTTGAAGTAAAGCTTCCTTCACTATCTGAGCATACCGATGATATCCCCCTACTTGTTGGTGAATTCCTAAGACGCTACGACCCATCTGGTCAGACTAATTTCTCAGCCGATGCGCTCTCGGTCCTTCGTGACATACCATGGTCAGGGAATATCCGTCAACTGAAAAATATGGTTGAGCGTTTCTGTATCCTTTATCAAAATAGAACAATAAGTGCCTCAGATGTCAGAACTGCTGTCAATCCTGCCGTTGCACCAAATTCTCTAATAGACGAAGATATTCCATTATCACAACGACTGAAACAGTACGAACGATCAGTTATTGCCGAAGTGCTCAAACTGTGTGATAACAATATTTCCGAAACCGCCCGCAGACTGGGAACAGACCGTGCCGCCCTCTCCCGTCGAGTCAAAGAATTCGGCCTCCTTGATAACTGAACAATAATTGTGCATCACTGTGTTAATATCACACGCTAATTTCTCTCTAATTTTCTTAAACTGTTGAAAATTCACAACTTGACACTCTGGCATGAGATTTGTTCTATATAATTGAAAAATGGAGATTCAATCATGACCAGACTTTTTAAAATCGTATTAATCACGACCCTAATGTTTGCTGCAATGCCATGGACAACCTTCGCCGAAGAGAGCTATCGCGAATACAAGGCTCCTCAAACCAAAAATGTATATTTTGAGATCATCTATAATAACAAACAAATAGAAATATTTGCTTTAGATGATGAAAAGAGAGTGAGTAAACTATACAACTTAAAGGACCTTACAAGTAAATCTGACAGAGTTGAAGTAGACGGTCAGATTCTATTCGACGATGATGGTCTTCATCTCGGTGACAAAACATATCCTTTAGATAAAATCTACGATACTAAAGTAAATCGCGAAAACCGCGATATTGTAATAACATTCACTACAAAATCATACGCCTCCAATAGAATTTCTACTCGTCGTCGTGGTAATATTGTTGTCACAAACAAAAAAGTTACTGTCAACGAAGAAGATTTTGTGCGTGGGATGATTTTCACTCTAACTGGTGATATCGAGGTTCTTGGTGAACTAAACAGAGACGCTATCACTATCTTTGGAGATATTTACATTGGTCCCGATGCAGTCTTTCGTGGAGACGCAGTCTCAATTAGAGGTGATGTCGATTCCGACGATCAAGCTACTATATATGGTGATATCTATTCTGGTGTAAAACAACGTAGTAAATGGAATCGTTCCTGGGCTAAGAGAACCAGAACCGATATCGATGCAGACTTTGGTTACAATCGTGTTGATGGCCTCAGACTGGGGCTCGGGCTCAAGTACACAAGTAGAGGTGCGCACTACCCCAATGTTTGGAGTAAAGCCTCTTATGCTTTTGAATCTGAGCGTTGGAGATTTGATCTCGGATTGGAACAGCCGATCTACCGTTCGTCAGGTGTTGCAATTGGTGCAGAATATTATAGAAGATTAAAAACAGAAGATGACTGGATTGTTTCAGAACGAGAGAACAACGCCTTTGCATTGTTTGTAACAGAAGATTACCGTGACTATTACGAAGCTGAAGGTGGTCGGATTTATCTCAAGGCAGAACCGATCAATAATATTTCGGTTGCCATCGAATACACGGAAGAAGAAACAGACTGGCTTCGTTCCTATCGTAATCTTTGGTCACTTTTTGGAGGAGACAAGCTCTTCGATAGAAATTTTCATTCTGTTGCATCTCCTGAGCGAGCAAATGGAATCAATGAAATTGACTCCAGCACCAATACTTATATTTCGGCCAGCATTAAGTTCGACAACCGAAAAGATCGAAACATCTTTAGTAATTCCAGCTGGGTTGCCTCTCTTAGTGGGGAATGGTCGGACCCTGAATATGGCTCTGATTTTAAGTACTCCAGATTTATAGCTACCGGTATTCGTTATCAAAGAATCAATCGTCACACGACTTTAATTCTGCGAGCAAAGACCGGATGGTCAGAAAACAGTCTTCCCATGCACAAACGATTCTATATAGGTGGAATTGGTAGCTTGAGAGGTTATGAACACAAAGAATTCTCAGGGTCAAAATTCTGGATGACCAATCTCGAATATAGATTTGCCTTCCCTCATACCGACTTAGCTCTTTCAGTATTATGGGATGCCGCAAGGGTTACATCTAATGATAATTTTTCGGAGGCTGATGAGGTCAAGCAATCTATCGGAGTTGCGTTCTATCTTGGAGATGATTTCCGAATGTCTTTGTCCAAACGACTCGACCGCTCTTATGATAATAACCCAATATTCTATACCAGGGTAGTTCATGCATTTTAATTTTCAATGCTATAGCAATAAGGCTTAGTTAGTGGAAAAAACTGTGTCATACGTTTCAACACTCGTTTTGATTCTTTTGATCATAATTCCGACCGCAGTTTTCGCCGAGGATACTGATTTTGATTTTGATATCTATCTCGAAAAAGATAGTCTCAAGATCTGGTCAGACTATACCGGTATGCTCAACAATGGTGAAATTGAGAGCCTTCAAGATGGAACCGACATTCTGATTGAATGCCATATTGATCTTGTATCACCGCGAAGATTTTTTGGCGAACGAAAAATCAACGGAATAGTAAATAATATCCGCATAAATTACCGCCTGCATACAGACACTTACTCTCTCAAACTAAACTCTGCTACTACTATATCATTTGCAGACAGCACAACACTTTTCTCTTACATGCAAGACTCAATTGTAGCATGTCTTGGTCACTTCAAGCAATATGACGTTGAAACAAATTACGCTCTCCGCATAAAGGGAATCGTACTTACGTTGACAGATCTGAATATTGCCAGCCCTTCCTCAGAGGACAGCCTCTCCTCTGAATCTCCGGTCCGATTCTTATTTCGTCAGTTTCTCTCTCTTACTGGCTACGGCCGCAGAGACTTCGAAACCAGCTCTATCTCATTTTTCTTAAATGACCTCTAAATAACCAGGCTAACAACCACAAAATTTAGCTCTCTAACAAGCTGATTTATATCAAGAGTGAGCCATTTCTTGCCGATAAAGAGGACATAAGGTAAAATGCGATCAAATTCGACTAAGAGAAAAGATGAAACAAACAGACACCACCGCCACCGATTCGTTGCAAGACAACAAGTTAGACGATTACGACATGACTGATGAAGCTTCCCAGACAGCATCGGATATTTTTGCTGATTTGGAATCTACTTTGGATGAAGTCGCCAAAACTAATCCAAGGATAGAAAAATCATCAGTTGAACATTCGAAGCAGCTTGACGATTTGAAAGCTATTCTGGAAGCATCTCTTGCAGTCAATTCCTCACTCGTAATAGACGACCTGTTACAGCTTGTCATGAAAAAAGCTGTCGAATTAATGCAGGCGGAACGTGGTCTTGTAATGTTGCTCGACCATGAGAATGAACTTCAGGTCAGGTCTGCATTTAATCTCTGTCGTGAAGAGATGATGGAAGAGGATTTCAAGGTTTCAGGTTCTATCACTACTGAAGTAGCAATTACCGGAAAATCAATCTATACCTCCGACGCGATGGCTGATGATCGCTATGGTCAGTTCAAATCTGTTGTTGAACTACACCTTCGATCAATCATGTGTGTACCATTAACTGTAAAGCAACGTGTTATCGGAGTTATTTACTTAGACAACTCCTC
>JAUVAR010000233.1 GCA_030591625.1 Candidatus Zixiibacteriota bacterium | reverse complement strand
GGGGTTAATTTATATTTATCTGTAATAGCCAATTAGAAATGCAATGCGGCTCCGATTCTAAATTGTGGATCGTAGGAATGCACACCGTTACTAATCCAAACATCCTCCTTGATGCCATGACCTCTCGGATCAACAAATTCAGTCTCATAAGTGAGCCACTGTTGGCCAAAGCTTAAACTCCATTCACCAAGCAAACTGAACTTATTTCCAATAAACCATTCAAGTCCAAGCGATGTTTCAACACCTGCTCCAACCCGGGTAAAATCATAAGCATCGAGAATTTCAACATCATACAAGGCTGGGTCATAATCATAAAGGAGCAACAAACTTCTATCGGAGTCATAGGCGGAAAATCTTGGACCGACGCCCCAATACATCTTGAGATTTCTATTCACGACCGGATAAATGAGATACTGAGCACTAAGTTCAACCCCCTCCATACGAGAATATCGTGGGGTGGTTATTTCATAATGATAGCCATCGGAGTCAAACGATCTGTCAAAGTCATCATTGAAATCATCCTGCACAAAACCCAATCCCAATCGCCAGGCAGAGTTCTGATTGAGTTGATATTTAACCGAGAGTCTGACTTTTTCTGCTCTGCTGTTTTCATCGTTTACATCAAAAGCGACTTCGAGCGACCAGGGTGATCTGGTCTGATTTGAATTCTTCTTTTTCTTTTTCATCGCATTTCCAACAGTTGGAAAAGCTACCAGAAAAGCGACCAGCAGAATTATGATGTAGTTAATACTTCGTTTCATTTTTCTCACCTCTTGCTATGTTTGTTTAACCGACATCTCCCCCTAATGCACAAACCGTGCCAATAGTTGTATCTAGTGTAATGACAATATCTTAAACAATAGCAAGGGCTCGGAGTGTGGCTACCAACGCACAATATTTGTGCATATCACACAGCCTGATGCACAATAATTGGGAGCTGTTAGTCAATTGAAGAATTGTAAAAAAACTCAGATTGAAATTGTCAGCTTCACATTAATTATGATTTAAGCATATATATTACACTCATGATTATAACTGAAACATCCCGGCTGATATTTTCAACTTGGTCATCTGATGATATTGATGATGCTCTTTTACTTTGGGGCGACTCCAATGTCATGACTCTTCTCGATTCGCGAGGCAGCCTGACACGAAAACATGTTGAAGAAAAAATTGAATATGAGATTGATTGTCAATTAAAGCAAAGCATACAGTATTGGAAATTGAACGATAAGGTTTCGGGGATTTTTATAGGCTGTTGTGGGTTGAGACGTTTTGATAATGAAGCAGATATTCTTGAACTTGGTGTGCATATTGTTCAGTTGGAGTGGGGTAGTGGCTACGCAACTGAAGCGACCAAAGCAGTTATCAAATATGCTTTTGAAAAATTGAACCCACAAAAGTTAGTGGCGGGTCACAATCCGGCAAATCTAAAATCGAAAGGTCTTCTTAAAAAGCTGGGGTTAACTTATGTCAGAAAACTATTCTATCAACCAACAGGTATGTACCATCCATGCTATGAGCTTTTAGCTCCGAATGAGAACGACTAAACGGAATTCTAAGCATAAAAAAAAGAGACCGGAAAATTCCGATCTCTTCAATTTCTGCCGGTCTAAGACCGGTGAAGTTTCAGATAGTGCTTAGTAACGGTTACGACCGCCGTCACCACCACCACTGCGACCACCACCGCCGCCGCCGCGACCACCGCCGCCGCCGCCGCCTTCGCGAGGACGAGCTTCATTGATATTGAGGGCACGACCATCGAGGTCAGTACCATTCAAACCAGTGATAGCTGCTGTTGCTTCATCATCAGTAGACATTTCGACAAAAGCGAAACCTCTTGAACGACCGGTTTCACGATCAGTAATGATATTGATTTTTGCAACTTCGCCATAACCTTCGAATGCCTGGCGGATCTGATCTTCTGTCGCATTAAATGACAGATTTCCCACGTAGATATTCATTCTACACTCCATAAATGTTATTTCTGATCGGACTTAGACCACCTGAGCAGTACCAACTACCAGAAATAACTCGTTCTTGCGCACTATTGCGCTTCGGCTTCGAGATCACGCTTATTGAAGAGACTTGATGGTCAGACAAAATTCGATAATGCAACTACTGAAACCATTAAATGATATCCAATAATATCGGAGTATCCCTCCAAAGTCCACCCCAAAAAGCAAAATAATAGGTTTATTTTCAATTAATAATTGCCAAATATCTGAGCTCTACTCCCTATTTATTATCCAATTTTCACTCGCACAACAACATTAAACCCCGACACAGCAACAACTTAATAAATATTAGAGTCCTCTGTTTATGTTAATTTCCGATTCGAGTCCCTTTTAAGCCAATTTATCTGTTTTGTTCATAAATAAGAATACATCCAATATTTTGATTAATTCCAATTAAGAAAGTATGATTCTAACTTTTGTCATGCAAGCTTATGAAACGATAATATTGGTACAAATTTCAATATTAGCGTTCCCACAATAGTTGTTAACCCAAAATGTCTCCGCTGGAACGATTACAATTCATTTTGACAGCTCATCCGAAATTGAAATACAAAATCTCGCACACCTCATCGTGCACGAAGTTGGACATCAGAATATCGCAGACAGGATCGGACGATAACCTTCGCCACAATGGAAAAATGAGGGCTTACCAGAATATCTTGCCAATTACTCTTCCGCCAAGTTAGCAGAAAGTTCTCTTATTGATCGAATAGATGTTTTCCTCAATGACAACGAATGGAATGCAACCCTTGGGTGGTCACGACATGGATGGGATAGAAAATATTATGAAAGATGGATATTAGTTGAGTACCTTATAAGCATCGAACAATTATCGATTAAGGAAATCATTGACGCGAACATAATTAAAAGTGATGTTACCAAACGTATGATGAATTGGTATGAAACTAACAAATCAAGTGAGAAAGAAATGAGTTATGATTGTTAAGCTTGAACCTATAGGAATTGTTCATTCAACCAGAAGCAAACCCGAGGATGATTATTGGGACAAAGAAAAATCTCATATTGAAATCAGTGATCGGTTTTCCGAAGAAACGCTGATTGGACTTGATGAGTTCTCGCACATTGAAGTTGTTTTCTTTTTCCACAAAATCGATTTGAATAAAGTCATAACAACAACGAGACACCCCAGAAATCGAACTGATTGGCCAAAGGTTGGGCTCTTTGCCCAGCGAAACAAGAACCGTCCTTCTCAAATTGGTCTGACTACATGTAGGATTCTCAAGATTGAAGAAAAACGAATATACGTTTCAGGTCTTGATGCAATTGATGGCACACCGGTTCTTGATATAAAACCCTGGGTCAAAGAATTTGGACCCCGAGGAGATCAAAAACAACCTGCCTGGACAACCGAACTTATGAAACAATACTGGAAGTGATCTTTCTCTTTGAGCTACCCCACTAACCAGCCTCAATTCATGTTCTGGCTACATTCGTATTTTAACCCCGATCAAAAGGGGATTATCGTTTCAGGTTTTGCAGAAAGCGATAAAGTCGAAAAGGCACTAAAATCGGGAATGGAGAATTTGACAGAAAACCCCTAACGCGTACATCAATAGCAAAAGCAATCAGATTCGAACTCGAAAATAACCAAATCCCTCTGCTGTGTGAGTTGTTTTTAACAATTTTAAAGAGATTGTTTGCGCTGGGTTACACAATTACTTATAATAATAATGTTATAACGGATCAAATGACACCATGATTGTCACTCCAGACATTCATAAAGACAAGGAACTGAGTTCAGTCCAATTATAGCTAACCTGTGAAAATATATCTAAATAGATTCTCTAACGATCAGTCGGGTTGCCCTTTGCGCTCGTCTTTCTTAAGTGATAAACAACTTTTGTACATGGAGTTTTTCTATGTCTGAAAAAGCAGTCCTCACCCTTGAGGACAATACCGTAATTAGCGGCAAAAGCTTTGGCCACTTCACCTCGGCAGCAGGAGAAGTGGTTTTTAATACCGGTATGGTTGGCTATCCCGAAGCGTTGACTGACCCTTCATACCGTGGCCAAATCCTCGTCCTCACCTACCCCCTGGCAGGAAACTATGGCGTTCCCAAAATGGAGTTAGACGAATTTGGGCTCCCCAGGGGATTTGAATCAAAGAAGATTCAAGTAGCTGGATTGATAGTGGCAGAACATTCGAAAGATTACGGCCACCATCAGGCAGAACGCTCGCTTGCATCGTGGCTTGAAGATGAAGGCATACCCGCATTGTTCGATGTCGATACCCGCGCTCTAACCAAACGATTGCGCGAAAAAGGAAGTATGCTGGGTAAAATTGAAAACAATGAACACCAAATAGATTTTGTTGATCCCAATACTTTGGATCTTGCTTCATCCGTCTGTGTATCTGAAACAGTTCGGTACAACGAAGGCAGCCTGAGTGATAATTCAAAACGTAAACGTATTCTCCTTTTGGATTGTGGATGCAAAGCAAATATCATAAGGTCGCTGCTCAAACGCGGGATGGAAATTATACAGGTACCCCACGATCATTATTTCTTAAATCTTG
>JAUVAR010000147.1 GCA_030591625.1 Candidatus Zixiibacteriota bacterium | reverse complement strand
TTTCAACGTAACCAAAAAACATTAGCATGTATCCACCGCTTAACATCATGAGAGAGAAACCAAGTCTGTCACGGATGCTCGTAAAGAGGGATTTGCTGTACGATAGAATGAGTGCGACAAAGATTAATCCACTTAACCATGAGACAATCTGATAAGCTAACCTGGAGCCTTCAAGAGAAAGACCTGTTACATGTCTGACAAGATAAAGTTGTGATGTCATCGCCCCGTAATTTCGGGGTTTGATAAATGGATTTTCGGATGCAAGTTTACTGATTAGCAAATAACCGTCACCAAGGAAATGGGTGTTCGCACGATAGTAATAGAATGCTAAGCTGAGTGTAATTAATAAGAATGCCGAAATAATTGTGTATAGAAACTTGTTATCTTTTTTTTCTGGTTTGCAGGGTCTGTTTTGTAATGGTTTGAGAATGAACCAGGCGACAACGGGTACAATTAGTCCTATTACAAGCAATGAATAGACGACAGGGTTTGGCCAATGCGCCCACCAGTTCAGACCCCATGCTCTCACCGTTGGGAAGAACGAAAAGAAAAAGTATGCAGCTATCATTAAATAGTAGCTGATTGTAGCTGTAAGAAGCTGTGCTCTGTTCTGATTCATAGGGAGCCAATATACTGAATGCCGATTCTTTTATCAATCTGTATAACGGTCCGTCAAATCAAAGATAGCAAGCTTGACCTTGGTGCAACTGTATAGCTATATTCTAAACTTATGCTATACTTATTATGCTAGGAGAACCGATAGATGCATCCGACCGCCTCGACCGTAAAAGATATATACTGTTCCAAATGCTCGCGCAGATTTGATATCAACGAAATTCTTAATCTATGTGAATGTGGTGGACCACTACTGATTAATTACGATTATGCCAAAGCTGCAACTACGCTTACAAAGGATAGTCTTGCCGGTCGTGCTAACACGATCTGGCGATATGAAGAAGTTTTGCCGGTACAAAATGAATCGAACGTCGTTTGTCTTGGCGAAGGTGGCACAGAACTGTTGGAGTCAAAAAAGGTTGGACAAGAATTAGGACTTTCGAATCTTTACTTTAAGGATGAATCGACCAACCCAACCGGATCATTTAAAGCGCGTGGACTTTCGATGGCTGTTTCTCGTGCGAAAGAACTTGGGATTGAGAATTTAATTATCCCGACTGCCGGTAATGCCGGATCGGCGGTTGCGGCCTATGCAGCTCGGGCCGGAATGCGCTGCAAAGTTATAATGCCGTCCGATGTTCCCGAACCGTTTCGGGTTGATTGCGATTATCATGGGGCAGAGATTGAATTTGTTGATGGTACAATTGCTGACTGTGGACATAGGGTGGGTGAGTTGGTTAAGAGTGAAGGTTGGTTTTCTGTCGCTACGCTCAAAGAGCCTTATCGAATTGAAGGTAAGAAAACTATGGGTTACGAATTGGCCGAACATTTTGAATTCGAACTGCCGGATATTGTTATCTATCCGACCGGTGGGGGGACCGGGTTGATTGGAATGTGGAAAGCGTTCGATGAAATGGAAAAACTCGGTTGGATAAACTCCAAACGTCCACGCATGGTTTCTGTTCAGACCGAAGGTTGTGCGCCAATTGTCCGCGCGTTTGAGTCAGGCGCGGATAGTGCGACTACGTGGGAGAATCCGTCAACTGTTGCTGCTGGGCTTCGTGTGCCAGGGGCGGTGGGTGATTTTCTGATGCTTGAGGCAATCCGCAAGAGTGGTGGCACGGCGTTGGCTGTATCAGATGCAGAATTATTATCTGACACTCGTGAGCTTGCCTCTAAAGAGGGGGTATTTGCTGCACCCGAAGGTGGAGCTACACTTTCTGCATTGCGCAAAATGATCACAGCCGGACAAGTTGAAAAAGATGAACGAGTCGTGCTATTCATTACCGGTTCGGGGTATAAGTATCTTGATGTGCTGAAATAGATACAGTGCTCCTGACATTTGTCGAATCAGGTGGACAGACTTTCTAACCTAATTTACTTGCGCTCCATGAATGTAGCGGATCCCTTGACCTTCACCATGTCGCCCTGTAAAAGACATGCTTCGAGAAAATATACATTACCTTTTGATTTGGTCAGGTTGGCGCGCAATTCAACTTTCGTAGCAGCATCAACAGGGTGGAGGTATCTTACATTCAAGCGGGCGGTGACAGCTGTAATACCTTCCGCAAATAAACAGTTTGTCATTATGCCGTCTATTAGAAGTGAAACGATACCACCGTGTAGTTCACCTGGATAGCTCTGCAGAGAACAGTTTGGAGTCGAATAACCTATTACACGACCGGGGCCGTTCCGTTTAACAGACAGATTCAATCCGAGATGATCTGATGAACCGCAGAGAAGGCATTTAGAATGCTGCTGATTGCGGAGTAGTTCGAGTGATTCTTTATTCAATATAAAGACTCCTGCTTGTAACTCTTCAAAACCACGAAAAATACACTTACTTAAATGGAATATTCCCTTCAAGTCGTATCGCGATGTTAACTTCTAATTTTCAGACTGACACTATTCCTTTCCTGGAACAAGCTTCCTATGCTTAAGAGCGTCTCCCAGCCAACCCAATCTTATTCCATGACGTCGGGATAACTCTGGGATATAAGGCTTAATGTCCAACAAGGGGGTTCCATCAATCACGTCAAGCCCACGAACGTGAAGGACACAATCTTCTATAGATTCAAGCCGGACAATCGAGATACCGATAGAATTTGGTCGTTTTGGTGCTCGAGTAGCGAAAACGCCTCTCGGAACTGAATCTGTCGCTGGAATCGTTTTGAGAGAATATGAAATAGCCCGGTGGTGATGAACCGTGAGTATGAGATGAGAGAACCCGGCTAAGTCACACAGACCCTCTGAAAAACGGGAGAACACTTTCACGATTCCTTCACTCTGTTGAGAGAGGATTGTTTGCCTCGGCACTTCATCCATCTTGTGAAAAGGGGAATGGACTATCCCAATAGGCTGATAGACAATAGGTAGCATATCAACATCTGGTTCAACATTCAACCTATTCTGCTGATTCATTCTTGTGTCCATATCTTCAATACCTCTTTCTGTTTACACGGCCTCGACCATTGCCTTGCTGCCCATGATGGTTTCCTTCACGACGTCCATTACCGGAACCGGATCGACGTCCAAATTCTTCTACCGTGCTATCAAGATGCTGTTTATGTCCATGACCACGACAGGCGGTAGCCGGATCGATATCCTGGGCGACTCCATCAGCCAATTGACTGATCGCTTCTTTGACATTATCAGCTTTCGTTACCATAGCTCTGATCCCTGCCGTCTTGAGAGTTTCAACTGCACGTCGTCCCATACCGGAACAGACTATTGCATCAATTTTGAATTTCGTGAGCTGATTCATCGGATGACACGTGCCGTGGCTATGGTGCGCATTTCGATTCTCTATAACTTCACAGCTTTCTGATTCAGTGTTGTAGAGAGTGAAAAACGGCGCTGATCCGAAGTGCTCATGAACTACGCCTTCCATTCCGGCGTTGTTGCTTGTTGGTACACATACTAACATTGGTTTCCTCACTTTTCTTGAGGTTAATTGTGATTGCTGAGTTTTCTAATATTGCCCCCAGAAGTTGGCTTCGACCGAGAGAGAGCAAACGCTGAACTGTACCTCTGGAGATGCCCATAATTTCACCGGCCTGAGTTTGATCCATCTGGTCTATATCGCAGTGACGCATCGCCTCAAACTGATCGATCGGGATTTCAACTGTCTGTATCTGAGTCATAGGGATGCCTTGTGGTTTATAGACCCGGTCGGCCTCATACCGTCTGCAACACCGTCTTTTTCGAGGTCGTGGCAAAATCAATTCCTTTCGTTATGTGCATATGCACATAAACAATATCGGCAGATGTCAGGATTTAGTCAAGAGGAAAATTCATATATTCTGCTTTTTTCTTGGAAAGCTATACGGGACAACGAAATATTCGTTGTGGTACCTGAGATTTTGGTCAGATAGCTGGTCCCACAATGCGCCCAAAGGTCCTGCTCCGCACATTTATACGGCCAGGTTGGACCAGCTATCTACTTTTAGCAGACTTCACAGTCTCATGGTTAGTGTGAATGAAGCCTGGATATCTTCATAGTCGAAAAATTCTATTGAGGATTGATTGTTGCGATATCCCAGATAGAGAGTCGGTGTAAGCTGTTTCCCGCTTGGCAACAATACTGGTCTCGAAATTGAAAGCGACAAAGTTGATAACTGATCGTCGCGGGTATCTATCCAGTATGATTCAATGTCAGTGTCACCGAATTCAATAACATCTACATAGCTCTTGTCGAAATAGGCGAATGAGAGGTTAGCAATAATCTGGTGAGGGAAAATCTGTTTCAGGCCAGCCGATAAACTTGATCCTTCCCATAAATCTGACCAGGGAGACAAATAATCTATTGTGTAGCCGAGGACAGCGTAGTTGTTGTCCACATGTAAACGACGATGTCCAAATGAGAACTTAAGTCCGGTTCGTTCACCAAGGGGACGCGAATACCTGAGCTGCATGCCAGTTAGTTCGAAGGCATCTGATTGAGAAGAGCTTTCAATAATAGAATTGACTTCACCATCTTGCACCAGACTTGGTTGATCTAAAGATCGGTGCGAATAATCAAAACTAAGGGCCAGCGAATTGGACCCCAGGAATGATAGATTGAATCCAGTAGTGACATCGAAGCCACGATTTGATCCGAAATCAGATTTAGAATAGCTGTTATTCAGATACTCAGCGGATGATTGCAGATATATCTTTTGTGTGAGGCGATAACCAATGTCGGCACCAACTGCAACCCCAACTTGATTATACAAATTATATTGCACTCCAAATTTACGCACCGCCAGACCGCCTTTAAGTGCAACAGAAAATGGAGATGATTCTGGTGTGGGGATAATAGTGAACGATAAATCGCCGGTAAAATTGGACAGGTCTTTATTGTCAGCAAACGCATTGTACGCGCCTCCGACCTTAAACTCTGTAGAATTTGAGGGATAATATTTCAAACCGATTCCGATTGAAGCATATGTATCGCCTGTAGAGTTGGAGTCATTGAATAGATTGCTTTGATATCCACTGCCAGCGACAGCCTCAGTGATCAACTCAGCCCTTAAATTTGATGTACATATCAGAATAAACACTACCAGTGCAGTTCGTAGTATTTGGGTCTTCATTAATATTCCTCATTCCCTTGTTATTAGGATAAGGAGATGATGACCAAAGTCATCATCTCCACTATCACATAGGAGGTAAGAGCAGGATTATTTCCCGCCACGCCTTTGGCCTTTAGGGCCGGTTCCATCACACACACCGGATCCGCCGCCCGCACCAGCTCCTGAGCCGTCACAGACGCCTGTTCCTGAACCACTCTGAGCACCTGTGGCTCCGAGTCGCTTCTGGAACATGTTTCCGAAGTAAGCCTTCATTTGATTGAACTTCTGAGATTTGGTCATGGCTTTGTTTTGTGCCATGCCCTGTCCCTGATTTGTACCAAGCTGGCCCTTTTTCAGACCGGTGCCATCTTTGGCGTTCTTGATCCAGTCTGGATCGAGACCGTTGGGGATACCGTCACCGTCATGGTCAGGGGCATTGTCATTGAAACCATCTCCGTTAAGGTCAACGAAATTGGTGCCATCTCCGTTGCAAACCTGAGCTTGCGTTGCTGGAGAGGTAAGCATTGCCATTCCGAATATGGCGAAGGCTGTAAGTAAGAGGTTCTTTAATTTCATTGTTCTTACCTTTCTTCAATCAGCGGTTGTCGATTAAGATCAAGTGTCTTTACAAATGATCCACTATTTGTGTTAGTTATTGCTAACTCACTTTCTGTCTGTTTGACCACTGTATCGTCAAAAAGATTAATAAAAAACAGTACTTCATTATAAATAGTGTTTGGTTAAGGAGTTAGGTCAGGTAGCAATAAGTGATGACGTTTTACTGTAATGGATAAGTCCTATTTCTGTGGAGATTGGTTATCAGATTCTGTGAATCAAATGATGACAAAATCTATCTAAATGAAAAAGCAAAACTCAGGAGATTATGTTAGTGCCAAAAAAACCGATCCATATGCGAGGTTTGACCTCGTTTTTTACTCTTTTTGGATTCCTCATAATGTCTGTCACAGGATTAGTCTTATATATAGTACCGGCCGGGCGGGTCGCTTATTGGATTACCTGGGAATTGATAGGTATGACCAAGACAGACTGGGGGAATGTTCACATTCTTTCGAGCATATTATTTATAGTGGCAGGTGGATTTCATACCTATTTCAACTGGAAGCCACTGATGAATTACTTCAAAGACAGAGCTCGAAAGGGAGTGAAGTTGCGCCGTGAGTTAGCCATTTCTTCTGTTCTTTCCATTTGGGTTGTTGTGGCAGCGATTTGGCCGTTTCCACCGCTTTCCTATTTGTTGGACTTCAATGAGTTTATAAAAGAGACTTGGGTGGTACAGGATGATTACGAACCGCCGTTCGGACACGCTGAATTGCTATCACTTAAGGTCTTTACAAAGAAAATGGAAATCGATCTTGTGAAGGCAACAAAAGAGTTGAAAGCGAATGGTGTCAGGTTCAAGAGTGTTGAGGAGACATTGGAGGATATCGGTAAGAACAACGAAATCTCTCCAATGAACCTGTATCTCCTTATAAAGAAATTTGAACCGGCACCGGAACCGGAGAGACTGGGTACTTATACATCTGAGTCAATTGAAGTCGAATTTATGGGAACTGGTTTTGGTAACAAGAGTATTGGATCAATTTGCGAGCGATTGGGGCTGGATACATCTGTTGCGAT
>JAUVAR010000025.1 GCA_030591625.1 Candidatus Zixiibacteriota bacterium | reverse complement strand
TGAACAGTTTTGTAATCAGCTTCAGTCACATAAGGTGGATTGGAAATTATCAAATCAAATTTCTCATCCGCTTTGATTGCTGAGAGCATATCGGATGTTCTAAACATTACACGGTTTTCAACTTCCAATAGCTTTGCATTGCGACGCGCAACTTCCAATGCTTCTTCCGATATATCAACTGCAGTCACAATTGCACCTGGCATCTCAGATGCTATACTCAGCGCAATCACACCCGACCCGGTGCCTACATCAAGAATCTTAGGTTCATTCTGTTCTGTCGCTTTCAACCAGCCGATTCCATTTTCACAGAGCAGTTCAGTTTCGGGCGTGGGGGCCATAACATCTTCGGTCACTTCAAACCTGCGTCCATAAAATTCAGTTTTACCAAGTATAAACTGTAGCGGATGTCTCGTTGTACGACGTTCTATAATCTGGTCGATCTTCTTAAGATGTTCATCCTTAAGTAATTTCTCACCGTGCATATAAAGATTCAACCGATCCAGTTCCAGCACATGACAGAAAATCAATTCAGTTTCAAAATGGGCCGACTCGATCCCAACATCTGTCAGAATTTTCGCACGTTCAGTTATAAGTCCGATCAAGTTCATTTGACTGTAACCAGATTAGCACTTTTGTTGGATTGAGAGTAGCCATAGAAAATCAAACCGGCTAAAATTGCTGTCCATGCATAACAGAATGAATAAGTGAATAATTTAGAAAACTGAATCGAATGAGGAATGAAATATATAAATAACATTACTAAAAACGAACCGACACCAATTATGCCTGATGTTTTCGGCGAATGAAAATCACGTTCAGACTTGCCATACTTTAACGAACCAAGGGTTGCCAATGTCGCGTAAATCAAATAGACAAACAGCAACTGAGTTTTATTATCTGTAGCATCGGTTCCGAACGGTATCCCTTCCCAGAGGCCGCCGAAGGCGTACCAGTTCATCGGAATCCCAAACGGGTAACAGCCTACAAAGCAGGCGACCAATGCCGAGAAAGTCCAGAACGCTGCCGGTTTGACAGTGGTGCCGCCTCGCATTAGTGACAGAGAATAAATTGCTGCCATGACAACAGTAAAAACTGTCAGCAGAATAAAAATCAGATGCCCACCCAATACTGCTATTGGCACTTCACCAATATAGCGCAGAAACCACGGTTTACCTTCGGCATCAATAAACTGAGCCATCACTACTTCATTAGAATCTATAATCTCATAGTAATAATAAAATCTTCCACCTTTAACATCAGCAACAACATCAACAAAGTAACCATTATCACCTGACGGAGACATTACAATGCTTTCATAGTTAGACCAATCACTTGGCTCAGCTGAATTAGGTTGATTAGTTCTGAAAACTACTGATGCACCTTCGGGTAGTATACCATTTATCTCGCATGTAACCCGACCCGATTTATGTTCTGTAATCTTTGGTACTGTTGTCATCGACATTACAAATGAGTTACTCTCAATTTGTACTAATTCAGGTCGGCCACGCGAATTAGTACGCGCAATAAACATAACGGCCAATGACAGGAGAATAGCTATAGCAACCCGGACTATCTTCATGCTCTGATCCTTTTAACTCTGTTCGGCCTGTTTGAGTTTTTCTGCCTGATCATGCTCCTGCAGAGCAGTCACCAAAAGATCAACCTGACCTGAGAGAACTTCGTCAAGGCGGTACAACGTCAAACCGATTCTATGATCGGTGACCCGTCCCTGTGGAAAATTGTAGGTACGAATTTTTTCTGAACGATCACCGGTTGAGACCATCGAACGACGAGCCTCATCTGTTTTGGAACGTTCTTCTTCCATAATGCGATCATACAATCGTGCTCTTAATACTTTGAGTGCTTTGGCACGATTCTTATGCTGCGATTTTTCATCCTGACAGATTACCACCAACCCGGTCGGCAGGTGAGTTAATCGTACTGCGGAATCTGTCGTATTCACAGACTGACCACCGGGACCCGATGAACGATACACATCGACTTTTATTTCATTGTCGGCAATTGCAACTTCGACTTCCTCGGCTTCAGGAAAAACAGCTACAGTAATAGCCGAAGTATGAATCCGTCCCTGCGTTTCAGTCGAGGGGACTCTTTGTACCCGGTGGACTCCCGATTCATATTTCATTTGGCCATAAGCATTATCGCCAGTAAGCGAAAATGTAATTTCCTTAAAACCACCGGCGGTCGATGGGTTGGAGTTGAACACCTCAAGCTTCCATGACATGGAATCAGCAAATCGTTGGTACATTTTAAAGATGTCTGCCGCAAACAAACCAGCTTCATCGCCACCAGTTCCGGCACGCAGTTCAATCATGGCAGCTTTGTCATCGACCGGATCATGAGGCAATAGTTTCAGTCGAAATTCTTTTTCAAGATCATCAACTTTAGCTTTATTCTCCTCAAGCTCTTCCGTAGCCATTTCAATCAGTTCAGCATCGGAACCATCTTTGATAATTTCATTCGCCTCATTGATCGCGCGCACAACATCCCGATAAGCACGACCAACCATAAGTGTGCTTTCTAAATGTCTGCGCTCACGGTTCAGATCGATAAGTTTCTTACGATCAGACATATTGTCCGGATCGACCAGCGCTTCATCGAGCTTCGTGATTCTATCTTCTAATTTTCCAACTATTTCAAGCATATCTATCCATTCGTATAATGACAAAACTAATTCAATTGAGGGAGGCGGGCAAGTAATTAGATACAGAGCTACGAAACAGGGATTCTTCGGCAGGAGAGTTTTGACTCGGTGATCCCAAGCGCTGCCTCAAGAGCCGAAAGAGCGACTTCAATCTGCTCGCGAGTTGGCTCTTTGGTCGTAATTTTCTGAAGCCAGAGTCCCGGAGCGATAAGAATTTTTGTGATCACATTATCGCGGGTCTTGCCAGAGAGTTTCAGAAGTTCATACGACATTCCGGCAACCAGTGGTAGCAACGAAAAGTGCAGTCCAAACCGAGTCAGCAATTCAGGAGAATGACCAACTTGAATCGCATAAATTGAATCAGCAACCGCATAAATAAGAATCGCCAACATCGCTACTATAATAATAAATGAAGTCCCACAACGAGGGTGGAATCTGGTATGACGTTCGGCCGCTTCGGGGGTCAGGTCTTCACCCATTTCATAGGCGTAAATTGACTTATGCTCGGCCCCATGATATTGGAAAATTCTTTGAAAATCCGAGAAAAATGAGATCGTCCAGACATACAGAACAAATAATGTCAACCTGACCGCACCGGCCATCAGGTTAAATCCGACAGCGTTCTTTTCAATATCAAAAATACCGGCGATGGCAAGAGGCAGGAAAAAGAAAATACCAATTCCCAGACACATCGCAAAAAGAGCAGTTAAACCAAGTGTTATCGAATTGCTCTTGGATGGTTTTTCAACGAACTCTTCACCCTTGGATTCTGCTTCTTCACGTTCGATCTCACGAACGGCAATGTCAGCCGAAAAATTAAGAGTCTTGATTCCAAGCACTAGCATCTCTACAAATGCTATAGCTCCACGGATAATCGGGATATTGAATAGTTTGTATCGGTCGGCGAGAGATTTGAAATCGCGGGTTTTAATAAGAATTTCACCAGATGGAATTCGTACAGCGGTTGAGACTTTATCTTTCGAGCGCATCATTACACCCTCAATTACTGCCTGCCCACCTACATTCATATTTGGCATTTAAATCCTCACAAAACGATTGAGTCGTTTTTTTGATATCTGACAATATGTGCGAAAAAAATAACCGGCATCCGTTGCCCGCGCATGTTGTCCGATCTCGGTTATAAAATTACGAGCGGCTCGTACTTAATACGTACCGCTCGATAAATTCTACTGAATTAAATCAGTCAAAGACGAAAAAAACTATTTAGCTTCTTTGTCCATACCGTATTTGCGACGGAATCGCTCAACGCGACCAGCAGTATCGATAAGACGCTGCTTACCGGTATAAAACGGATGACAATTGGAGCAAATTTCGACCGAGATCTCTTTACGAGTCGAACGAGTCGGATACTTAGCCCCACAAGTGCACGTGATAGTCAATTCTTTGTACTTGGGGTGAATTCCCTGTTTCAATTTATCAATACCTCTATTGGCAGTTTCTATTATTTTCTATTACTATGCAGGCTCCCATTATATCGGCAACCCACAGCCTGTTAATATATGAAAAATGGGCATTTCCGCAAGTCCGAAGATCAAACAAACAAACCCTGTCGCTTCTGACGTAACGAGTTATACTGCATACCCTTACGTCAACACGCTACTCGCCTAATCTACTTTTGAGGAAGTTTCAAAGCGACTGTCCAGTAATATTCTCCAAAATATAACCGTTCTATCTCGTATCTTGACTCGAAAATAGCCCTCAATTCTGGTTCACTAAAATAGTTTTTCATGATCGTAAACTCACGACCATCATCTAATCTGCGAGTCTTATAATTGTTACCAAATTCATCTGTGCGAACAGAAACATTTTCAGGACCCTCTGCCGGTGGATTATTATCCATCAGCCAAATACGACCATCTTTCCTGACACAACTTTCAAGTTGATCAAAGAGAAGGTCAAACTGGTGACGAGGATGATGCGAAAACCAAAACCCGAGCACAACAACATCAGCACGGGGCAATCTGAATATTGAATTGTATATATCAGCTTTTACGAATCTGGTGGGACAACCATAATTTTTTCTGCGTGCTTCATCGAGCATCTCGTACGAAATATCTGATGCTGTAATTTCTGCAGCACTATCAGACATAACCGAGGTCCAGTAACCTGTCCCACAGGCAAGTTCTACAATCTGTTTTGAGTTCGCAAGTTTCAGCAAACAGGCTGCTTCTCGGGCTAGTTCATTCGCTCGATCCGGATTGTCTCGATAATATATCTGCTCGTATTCCGGAGCTCTCAAATTGTAATAGTGCTGCATTTCATGATCGGTCATTTTAGACCTCTCACTTCTTCGGCAAGCTTTTCGCCAAGGATGCGAGCTTCATCAAGCTTGTCCGTGTCGCTAACAACACTCGCTTTGAGATTGAAATCTGTCGATTGGTAGGTGAGATGTCCAACATTCACAACTTCGATCCATTTGAAGAACCCGGCGATAGTCCTGCGTGCACCTTCGAACCAGGCGTTGTCACCACCCACAAGAACAATAGCGCCCGGACGTTTACGGTCGAGCTTTTTTATAAAACTATGTTCTTTGTTTGTCTTGTCAAAATCTGGTGGACGCATACAATTACAACGATCGATAAACAGTTTCGATTGTGCCGACACACTATCAAAATAGATTGGAGAACCGAACAGGATACAATCCGCCTCGGCTACTTTTTCGTAAAGCGATTTAATATCTTCAAAAAAACAATATTTCTCGTCCGGAATCTGCGCACATGATTGACACGGGATGATCTGCCATTCATTGAGACGGAATAGATCTCGTTCAATTGACTCATCACCTATCGACTGACAAAAACTGTCTGCAATTTTAAAAAGCAAAGTTTCTGTCGAACCGTCTTTGGCAGGCGATCCTGATATGATCAGGAGTTTAGTCAAAAGTCATTCCTTCAAGCTCTTCAAGTTTTTCATATAGATCAAGTAACTCAGCCTCGATCTCTTTCTTCTTTTCGGATGATTGGGCTAATTGTTCCCAATCCTGCCTCGGAATTTTGTGCGAAATCCCCTCTTCGATCTCAACTAATTCTTTTTCTTTGTCTGCAATAATACTTCGTGTCGAGACAATCATTTTCTTATGTCGGGTTTTCTGCTTGGATTTTTCCTTGAACTCAAAATAGTCGCTCTTCTTTTCTTTTGGCTGAGCAACAGCTACTTCTGAAATTTTCAACTGATGAGCCTTAAATTCAGAATATTTTCCATCAAAGATAATTGCACGACCATCATCGAGATAAATAATTCTGTCAACTACCTGCTCCAGAAAATACCTGTCATGACTAACAATCAGACAACTGCCGTCATATTCTGACAGTGCTTGTTCCAACGCTTCACGTGCGTCAACATCCAGATGATTGGTAGGCTCATCAAGAATAACTAAATTGGCCGGGTGATATAATAACTTCGCGAGACAAAGTTTTGTTTTTTCACCACCTGAAAGCGAACGGACCTGTTTGAATGCGTCCTCACCCGAAAAACCAAAACGTCCGAGGAATGAACGCATTCTGCCACTTTCCGCCATCGGATCTACCTGCCAAATATGATCGATGACTGTTCCCTCTTCACCAATGTCAGATAATTCCTGATCAAAGTAAGCGACATCAACATTATTACCGAGTGCAATCTCACCCTGCGATGTCCCCAATTCTCCTATGATAGCCTTAATCAATGATGACTTGCCTGAACCATTGCGTCCAACAAGTCCAACCTTCTCGCCTCTATAAAGATCAAACGTTACGTCGGATAAAACCAAACGACTACCATAACCAAGACTGACATCATCAACCCTAAGCACATGCGCCCATGAACGACCCGATGACTGCATCGAAATAACCGGACCCTTTGCATCCGCGCGAACAGATTCAATTCGTTTGAGCCGATTAAGATATTTAAGTTTCGACTGAGCCTGTTTTGTTTTTTGTCCGGCCATATTACGCTGGACAAAATCTTCAATACGTTTTATCTCTTCCTGCTGATGTTTATAATGATGTTCCTGAAGTCTGCGTCGTTCGAAACGTTTTTCAACATACTCAGCATAACGACAGGCATAAGTTTCAATCTTGCAGAACGCAAGCTCCCAGATCACTGTCGCAGTAGATTCTAAAAATGCCCGGTCATGCGAAACGATCAACGTAGCCTTATTTAGTTTCTGCAGGTAATCTTCGAGCCATTCGGTCGATTCGATATCAAGATGGTTGGTTGGTTCATCTAAGAGTAACAGATTTCCCTGTCCGGCCAGAATTCGTGCAAGTCCAGCTCTATTTTTTTCTCCACCTGAGAAATTTCTCATTCGTTCGGTGTAACGTTGTTTAGGAAATCCAAGCCCCTGCAAAATTATTCCAATTTCATTCTCAAAATCAAAACCACCCCGTTGTTCAAAATCATGTTGGAGTTCACCAAGCTTGATCAGAGCTGCTTCATCCGAAGGACTATGAACAAGTTGTTCTTCGATATCGCGAATACGTTGTCGCATAACCAAAAGGTCACGTCGTGCGTCGGCAACAAATTCAAAAAGAGGCATATCGAGATATTCAGTTTTCTCCTGTTCAACATAATCGATAATACAGCGTTTTGCACGAGTGATACGACCACCGTCAGGGTCTTGCTTACCGGCAAGGAGTTCAAGTAACGTAGTTTTACCAATACCGTTCTTACCAACCAGAGCAATGCGGTCGTTGTCTCCAATAGTGAACGATACTTCTTTCAAGATATGCTGATCAGAAAATCGCTTTGAGATATTTTCTGCAGAGAGAAGCGTCATCGCTTATTCCTTAGCCGATTGGCGTCTTCCGAGAAGCATCTCGGCCATAAGTAGCAAAGCTGCAAGCCAGGCAAAAATATGCCAGAGTTCTCGGCCGATACGAAACTCGGCTATGGCCGCTGCAAGCACAACATTGGGCTCTAATATTTTCGACTGCTCGCCACCTAACGAAAGCAAAAACTGATCCGCATCAACAGATGCTAAATTCGTTTCCTCTTCGCTGACATTGACAGCAAACCGGTCAATCTCCTGCCCCTTGTATTCAATATGATAAATACCGGAAAGATTAGTCGGACGAGCCGACAAGATCATTGTTCCATTCTGATCATCAGGAATAATATCATATCGCGCACTGTCAGGAATTGTCATCTGCACAGGTTCTGTTATTGCACCCGGTAATTTCAACGGACGATTTATGTTCTGATCGGTAAACAGTTTCAATTCAAATCCCGAAAGGTCCGACGCCAGATACTCGGAAATACGAGCAGTCATCGGAACAAAAAAGCCATGCGAAACCAAGTCAGTAAACTTAGGTGACATCGGTCCTGTAAATGTAATCACTTTCCCATCGCCATAATTTTTCTCTACAAGGGCTGGTTGTCCGCCGGTAAATTCCAAAATTATACGGGTATCGCTATCTGCACTCATGCGAGGTAATGCCCAAAATTTTACTTCCGGTGGCTTATCATCCTCAAGATCGAAGACAGAAAATATCGGGTGCGACAAGTCAATTGATTGCCATGTATAAAAGCCTGCACGAGTTGGTGATTTATTTACTGCAGATTGATATGTAATGCCTGTCAAACTTGAATATTTTTCGTTGAAATAGTTTATATCTGTGTTGCCATCATAAGTAAAATACGCAGAGTTACCGATACGGATAAAATTATTCAATCGATTAATCATTGTATTTGAGAGTCGCGGTGTACCCGCCAGCAGGATGAGATCGTAATCGTAGAAGTTAAGCCCGAACAGTTCCTCAGGTTTCGCATTTTTCACTGACCAGTATTTATTTGTTTCGCTCGAGGGTGCAAGCGCAAGCGTCATAAACTGACCCGCGTTGTTATTTTCTATAACCAAAACATTAAATTGCTCAGGGATATAGAAACTGAAATACTCACGATTGTCAGTCAGGAATTTATCGTCGGAAAGCTCAATAAACCCTGAATGAAATCCAGCCGATGTCACCCTCGTTGTGAATCTGACTAATACTTCACGATCAGCTCCGACCTCAAAATCATTCTGCGAAACACGACGTCCATCTAAAAAGCATGATGCAATACGATCTGTTTCATTTTCCGCACCATAGTTTTTGATTGAAACAACAATTTCAAAATCATGTCCGGCCTGAATTAACTGTCCACCAAAATCAATCGATGTAACCCCTATATTTTCAACTTCCTCAACGGGCAGTTCCACCAAATATATTTTTGCATCAACTTCTGCAAATAATTGTTTTTCGGGCAACAACCGCCTCTGTTGGTCGCATACAATATAAATTTCACGATTCAAGTCATGCTCATCCTCAAGCAGATTGATCGCCTCACCCAGAGCATTGTCAATACTCGTTCCACTTTCACCAGGTTTGATTTGTTTGAGTTGTTCAAGCGCCAATACTAATGATACAAACTGCGCACGTTCAGATTCATTGGTACCCGTTAAAGGCAAAAGACAAATTTTATCACCCTGTCCAAATGTTTCTAATAGAGAAGCAGTCCTGCGACGAGCTAACTCAAATAGTTGTCCATCGGCAACGGTGCGATTCATTGAGGCAGTATTATCGAAAATAATGACTGCTGAAACAGATGCATGCTTGCCAACGTTGCCATCCTTGAGAGTAGGCCGTGCAAATGCAATTACTACCGCCAGAATTATTAGCGTACGAATTATTAAAAGCAAAAGCTGCCGTATCTTCAGCCTGCGAACCTGTCGCCTCTGCATAGCTTTTAGATGACGAAGCGATGAAAACTCAACAACCTTTCTTCTCCGTCTGGAGAAAAGGTGAATCAACAAAGGTATTATTGCAGCAGATGCCGCCAGAAGAATTGTCGAGTTTAAAAAAGTGAACATATCTACTGTTTGTATTTATTCTTTAGATAAAATTCTGCTTCTACACGGTGATAATCTGCCGACTGGCCATTGATAACTTCAACATAATAATATTTTGCCACATCACGTTCACCTCGAACATCGGCCAGTTTACCAAGCCACAAATTTATCATACCAAGATAAAAGGAGCGTGATTCCAAATAGAGAGCAGTTTCGAAAAAGTCAAGCGCTGCGCCTGTGTCGCCTAATCCAAGTCGTGCCATCCCGTTCCACATCTGCTGCTGTGCGTTGGGTGAACTTGTGCGAGTATTGGTGCCGAGCAAATTAGCAGCCTCACCAAAATATTTCTTCACAAGAGCTTCCGCTGCAGCACCAGATGAATCTTTCATCAGGTATCCAAGTATAATTCTTGCTTCAACTCTTGGAACCCGATCACCAGAAAAATTAACAATACCTGTAAGAATATTACGTGCCGTAGTCGAATCACCCTGTCGCAAATGATTGAGGGCTATATTGAAATCAATATATTGATCTTTGGGATTAACAGCTTTTGCTTCTGCAAATGATTCAGCAGCCTGGTTATAATTTCCGGCCATCATCTGAAACGAACCGAGCGCCATTTGCAATGATGGAGTAAGAGTATCAATCTTCATCAAAGCTTTTTGGTAATCTACTGCATCATAGTAATCGCCACGAAATAGTGAGACGCGCGATAGAAGAGTGAACGACCTCAGAGAATCGAAACTATTTGTCGAGATATTAAGCGCTGCTACACCATAATCTTTCATTAACTTATACTGAAAAAGTACTTCAGCTTGATCTGCATAAAATAGAAGCTGTCCCGGTTTGACAATTACAGTATCGAGATAATTGTTCCATCCTGATTCAAGTTCCGCAATTGATTGACCATAGACTTCTTCGATTGAACTCCTGAGATTAAGATCATCTGCCTTGCTATAGAGCTTTTTGAATGTACTTATCTTGTACTGCTCAATTAGATACCGTACAAAGGTTGCAGCGGTGCGGTCGGACACTTCCGGATCGGCATCAAAATAAACAGAAGAAATAAGCATATCAGCAAGGGGCAATGCCCGCCCTTCCTCACGAATATTTTTCATCCCCCAGACAGCATCAGACAGATAACCGGCATAACCCTCGGCCAAGAATGCCGGTGCGTATCCCATATTTCGTAGAATTGAAATATAGAGCGGCATAAATGGATGCGTCGTATTACCAACTTTGTTATAAACCGAAGCCATAGTACTGCGGGTTGGGTCGATCATCATGCCAAAACGTTTGCCCCAAATAATCGATGGAACTTCACAGGGACAAAGATAGAGCGCATATTTACCCGGAAGGTTAAACCTGTTTAATTCCTTGAATCGTTCATACTCAGTCTCCATCAGACCCTTCATCGCATTCCAATAGAAATCCCCATGCGTAAAGGGAACATAATAAATATTAAAATGAGCCGTTGGATCAACATTGAAGTCCTCAGACGAAAGATGCGAGTAGTTACACTTTGCTGTATCGATATCAACTTCACGTATCGGCCAAACTTCGAAAGTATAACGCGAATCACCCTTCCCCTCGATATCTCTAATTTGCGCGGGAAGACCATACTCAACATCAAACTTCCTGGCGGCATTAAATACCGGCTGATTCATCGTCACCAGATGAACCATAAAACTTGCACCGATAGAATCGACGGCTGTTACTTTGATATCAACCGAAAATGCAAGCATCGTTCCAAGTGCAGACTGACCAACTATGAATTGAGCTGTATCAGTGTAGAGCAGTACATTCTTCTCAGTTGCAGTATCATACTGTTTGACCGCCAGTTTACACTCAAGCCCCAGGACAGCACTGGCGCTGGATCTGATTAGAAGCAGGAATAAACCTGTTAGTATTATTTGTCTTAACATCTCTTATTATACCCCGGTATTTATAATCGGTTATATCGAAAATGGGAATTTATATTTCTTCTTTAATAAGACGGCCATCGCGAAGCAACGACAAAATAGGTACCGCATCAATATCTGCAGCCATCTTTATATCTTCACTAAATCCTATCGAACTCAAGTAAGCACCATGTTCACCCTCTTCAATAGCTGAATGTATTTTGTCGCCATTATCACGATACAGCAATTGAGCCAGCGATGCAGCGTCATTCAAAAAGACTGTGTTATTATACTCATTCTGTAATCTGTCTATCAGTATCCCGCCACAGAGTGTATCTTCAATCGAGAACCCACCTTCTCGTCCCGAACAAACAATCAGCAAATCGCGCTTTTCATCATGCACACGCTTTGCAACAACTGAAATATTCACCAAGGCACAGGTTAGCACAAGAGCTGCTTTGGAGAGTCCCGAAAAAACCGGTGTTCCGTTAGTTGTAGAAGTAATAACATACTTGCCACCAACATTGTCGGCATTAAATTCTAAAGGGGAATTACCAAGGCTGAAGTTTTCAATTTTAACCCCATTCCGTTCACCCGCGAGAACTGCGGACTCACTCCCGATCTTGGACCACATCTCGCCCGCTTCACCCGGGCCTGTCATCGGAATGACAGCTTTTGCACCGGCACGAAACATACTACAAATTGAAGTCGTGCATCTAAGAACATCAATAACCGCCACAGTCTTATTTTCAAGAGCTATTTGATCAAGTCGAACGGGGGTAAGCAATAAATCTATCTTCATAGTCGAGCAACCTACTTGTGGGTACCATTTTTATAAAATGGTGGCTTAACAACCGTAGCCGGAAAATGTTTATTTCTAATCTCAACTGTTACCTGCGAACCCGACTTGGCTAGTTTGCGCGGAAGATAACCAAGCGCGACAGGTTTCTCCAAAGATGGGGAGTATATTCCTGAAGTTACTTTGCCAACTTCTGCATCACCTGAATAAATACTATATCCAGTACGTGGGAATGCTCTTCCTTCAAGTTCGAGACAGACAAGCCGACGACTTGGACGTTCTTCTTTTTGTTTCGCAATAACTTCTTTGCCAATAAAATCAGTATTCAAATCAACAATCCACGAGAGACCAGCCTCAATAGGCGTGGTGCTCTTGTCGATGTCATTTCCATAAAGAGCCATTTTCATTTCCAAACGCAATGAATCACGAGCCGCCAAACCGATCATCTTAAGATCATGCTTTTTACCTGCTTCTGACACAACCAACCAAACTTTGTCGCAATGTTCAACCGGGATATACAATTCGAAACCATCTTCACCTGTATAACCAGTTCTTGAAAACATAACTGCAACATCACCGATAACAGCCTCAGCCCAATTGTAGTAAGCCATACTATCCAAATCGTAATCTGTCAGCTCAGCCATTACCTTCTGCGCTTTTGGTCCTTGAATTGCAAGTAAACCAAAATCGTCGGAAAGATCAGTCAGCGTCACATCATCACCGGCGTGCGACGAAAGCCAATCGTAATCTTTTTTCAAATTAGATGCATTGACCACAAGCATATAACCATCTTCAAGCTTGTAGATTAAAAGATCATCAACAATGCCACCATCTTCGTAGGTCATACAACTATACTGAATCTGACCCGTCTTGAGATCTGCAACATTGTTAGTTGTAGTTTTCTGCAGGAACGCTTCAGCACCTTCACCCGTCACTTCAAACTCACCCATGTGAGAGAGATCAAACAGGCCAACATTCTTACGTACAGCCAGATGTTCAGCTGTGATTCCTGAATATTGAATTGGCATGATGAATCCTGCAAACTCAACCATCTTAGCACCGGCGTCAACATGATACTTATAGAACGGTGTCTTTTTTGTTTCGGTCGTCATTTGAAAAATCAAATCCTATAATCAAGTTTATGCAAAGATCGACTTGCCATCCGACTTCAAGTCTTTGCAACCTTTCGCAATACGCTCAGCCATTCCTGCTTCAGCTTTCTTAAGGTACGAACGAGGATCGAATTTCTTCTTGTTCGCCATCGCATCGGCAGTATGAGTCAGTTCACTTTGGCTTGATATAATATGCTCGGCTAATGGCTGTGTAAATTCGTATTGTGTGTCAGTATCAATATTCATCTTAATCACACCATAGTTGAGCGTCTCATGAATATCTTTAAGTTCCGAACCTGAACCACCATGGAAGACAAGGAAGAACCTCGCGTCATCACCGTACTTATCTGCCACCGCCTGCTGACCTTCGGCAAGAATCTTTGGTTTCAAAACAACATTACCCGGTTTGTATATTCCATGAACGTTTCCAAAGGTAGCTGCAACCATAAATGGTGCATCCATGCCACCGAGTTGCTCAGCTACTGCGAGCATATCCTCAGGTGTTGTATAAAGTTTTTCGGCCGGTGTATCAGTGTTATCGATTCCATCCTCTTCACCGCCAACCACACCGATCTCAACTTCAAGAATAATTTCGTTCTCTTTACACACCTTCAAAAGGTCAACCGATAGTTTCAAGTTTTCATCGGTCGGAAGTTCTGACCCATCAAACATGTGCGAATTAAACAAGTTCGCTTTTCCGGCGGCACGACGACGGACAGTTTCTGCAATCAAAGGACGTACATACGTGTCGAGCTTCTTGGGCTGACAATGATCGGTATGCAACGCTATATAAATATTATACCGTTCGGCCAATAGATGCACATGCTTGGCAATACTGATTGATCCGATTACCGCATCCTTGACACCCAATCCCGATGCAAACTCACCGCCACCGGTCGAGAGCTGAATGATTCCATCAGATCCTGCATCAGAAAATCCTTTTAGTGCGGCGTTCGCAGTTGTAACCGACGTTACATTAATCGCAGGATAAGCATAGTGACCGTCACGAGCGGCCGTTAACATTTTGCGATACATTTCAGGTGATGCTACAGGCATAGCTTTTCTCCCTAATATTATAAACTTTGTTCATCGTTCTTGACGAACGATTATTTTATTTACTTTTTTCCAGCCATCTGAAGCAGCACCATTTGGAGCACTCCACCATAGCGATAATAATCAACTTCAATGACAGTATCTATTCGTACAATAGCTTCAAATTTCTTTTCGCCCGCACTCGAGAGCGCTTTAACCTGAACCTTCTGTTTCGGCTTCAGATTGTTTGACAAACCTTCGATAGTGAAAAGTTCATCACCTTTCAAACCATGTGTCTCTTTCGATTCACCATCTAAAAACTGCAACGGCAACACACCCATTCCAACTAAGTTCGAGCGATGAATACGTTCATACGACTGTGCAATGACAGCTTTCACACCAAGCAGTTTCGTTCCTTTGGCAGCCCAATCGCGTGAAGATCCCATACCGTAATCGTTACCGGCAAGAATAATTAGTGGCGTTCCCGATGCTTTGTACTTTTCAGCTGCCTCATAAATGCTTGTTGTTTCATTGTCAGGGAAATAAACAGTCACGCCACCTTCACTTCCCGGAACAAGCTGGTTGCGCAAACGTATATTGGCAAATGTTCCGCGTGTCATTACACGGTCATTACCCCGACGAGAACCATACGAATTGAAGTCCGCAAACTGCACATCATTTTCGAGCAGATAGTGTCCTGCCGGAGAATCTGATTTAATGACACCGGCCGGAGAAATATGGTCGGTCGTGATTGAATCACCAAGCATCGCCAGAACACGAGCATCATTAATCGAAGTTAATTCTTCCGGTTCCAATTTCATATCAATAAAGAATGGCGGTTCCTGAATGTAGGTCGAATTTTCATTCCACGCATAAATATCACCACCACCTGATTCAATTTTATTCCACATTTCATTGCTGTCAAAAACTGAACCGTAACGCTTGCGAAACATTTCAGGTGTTACGTGAGCGGTGATTGCATCGCTGACCTCTTTTTCATCCGGCCAGATATCAGAGAGCATAACAGGGTTGCCATCTTTGTCAGTTCCCACAGGTTCTTGAGTCAAATCAATATCAACAGTCCCGGCGAGGGCATAAGCAATCACCAGAGGTGGCGAGGCAAGATAGTTGGCGCGAGTGTGCGGGCTGACTCGTCCTTCGAAATTACGATTCCCCGAGAGAACAGCCGATGCGACAATATTATTATCATTGATCGCATTGATTACTTCATCCTTCAACGGACCCGAATTTCCTATACAACTGGTACATCCAAACCCAACATTATGAAACCCAAGTTTCTCAAGGTCACCTATCAGACCGGCACTTTCGAGATAATCAATTACAACTCGCGAGCCCGGGGCCAACGAAGTCTTAACGAACGGCTTAACATTCAATCCCTTTGCGACAGCATTTCGGGCCAATAGACCTGCAGCTATCAAAACCGATGGATCAGAAGTATTCGTGCATGATGTAATAGCTGCTATCACTACAGAACCATGAGAGAGTTCCGCATCGGAGTCGGCATTGATCTTTACTTTGGTATCATATT
>JAUVAR010000100.1 GCA_030591625.1 Candidatus Zixiibacteriota bacterium | reverse complement strand
GCACATCCAGCAAACAAGCCATAGCCACCACCCTTGGCAGCGAGCTCTTCAATCATCTCGATCATAGCTCTCAAAGCTGTTGGACCTTGAGGATGTCCCCAGATTAATGGCGAACCATAATTGTTCATCTCGTTCGCATCGATACCAAGTTCACGAGCAACATATACATCGTTCACCGCAAATGGATTATGAGTATGCACAGCTTTAAGGTCAGATGCTTTAATACCTGCATCTTTCATCGCAGCCTGCGCAGCCGGTGGGACCGCCATTGCCATGTGCGCTTTCTTGGTTCGTGAGGTACCAAATCCAATCACTTGAATTTCGATACCGGAATCAGACGACATTTCTGCAGCCTTCTCCTTCGTTGTCACGATCATCCCTGAGTTACCATCGGCCGGATGAGTCTGCGAACCAAATGTCACAGTTCCTTCTGGCATCATTGGCCTGATACCCTTCAGCCCTTCAAGGGTTGTTGGAAATATACCTTCGTCCGCTTCAATCAACTTGGCGCGCTTTCCACGACCAACTTCTATCGGCACCATATATTTTTTCTGGAAGGCACGATCATCGGCAAGCGCCATCGCATATTGTTCGTAACGACGTTGAGTAAGTTCGTCTTGCTCTTCGCGAGTGATGCCTGCCTCCTTAGCAACATTCTCAGCAGTCTGAATCATTGAACCACCCGCCCATGGGTCGCACGAGAAATTATCCCAAACCCAATTTTCTGCTTTACCAGTACCACCTGGGCCTTTCGATGTCGGATAATACAAATGAGGACCATTCGATGTACGATCAGCAGCGATAACCAGTGAAGTGCCAACCAAACCATCGTCAACATCCTGCGAAGCCATCTTGATACAAACAGCACCGGTGATGCACGCCTGATTGATCCACGGTCCCGTAATATTTCCATTACCCAAAAGACCGGCAATCCAGGGACCGCCATAGAAACATTGTGTTTGCGGAATCGTAAGTCCGAGATAAAGATTATCAAACTGTTCGGCACTAATGCCACGCATTTCAAAAAACTTCTTAGCTGTTTTGCTGGCAAGATCAATCGAATGCAGGTCGGCGAGTGCTCCCTGCCATTTAACATACGGTGACGACCAATAACCGCCGTACGGTATGTATGCTTTTGTAAAAGCCATTAAGAACCTCCCGGAATTAGGTCCGACTTTTTGGACAAGGTTTGTCGTCGAACCGATTTATAATTTAACATTCCTATCATACTTTATGCATTGCTCTTTGAAAGTGTAATGATTTCAGAAACAACCATATCGCCAACATCTGTCGTGGAAACACCTGAGCGCGCATCGAGTGATTTCAGTTTTCCTGCTTTCAAAATCGAGGTAACAGCGTTTTCAATAATTGCAGCACCTTCTTTTTCACCCAGATAATCAAGCATCATCTGTGCCGCCATGATTGCTGCAATAGGAGAAACAACATTCTGGTCTTTATACTTTGGAGCAGAACCATGAATCGGTTCAAACATCGAAACCTGACCCGGATGAATATTCCCAGACGCAGCGATTCCCATACCACCCTGAATCATCGCACCAAGGTCAGTAAAAATATCACCAAATATATTTGTCGTAACAACAACGTCAAACCATTCAGGATTTTTGACGAGCCACATACAAGCTGCATCAATGTATGCATGATCATGTGTGATCGACGGATACTCTTCGCCAACTTCTGCAACTGTGCGTGTCCAAATATCCTGCGCACGAATCGCATTCGCTTTGTCAACAAGCGTTACTTTATTATCTTTTTTGCGTGCCTGCGCAAGATCAAATGCATAACGCACAGCTCGTTCGCACCCTTTGCGAGTGAACACCATATTGGCGATGGCAACTTCATCGGGCGTGCCTTTCTTCATGATACCACCGATACCGGTATAAACATCTTCGGTGTTCTCACGAACAACAACCATGTCAACATCTTCGCATTTGGTATCTTTCAAAGGACAAAGTGCTTCGGTATAGAGCTTGATCGGTCGCAGATTGATATAGAGATCAAGATTAAATCTGACACCGGCAATAACCGCCCGCTCAACAAGACCAACTTCTACTCTGGGATCACCAATGGCACCCAGAAAAATAGCATCATGTTCCCTATATTCAGAATAAACTGAATCGGGCATTAATTCACCTGTCTTGAGATAATTTTCAGATCCGAATTTGTAATCTGTCGTTTCGTATTTGAAATTCTTCAATTCCGAAACTTTATCAAGCACCTTAAATGCCTCACGAGTCACTTCCGGCCCGATACCATCTCCACCAATAACAGCAATTTTGTACAACGCTTTATCTCCAGTATATTATCTTATTCTTTTCTAAGTTTTTCGAGCACGTATCCGCGAAGACCACCCTTGTCAATAATAGTCTTCATAAACGGAGGGAACGGTGCAAACGAAAATTCAAGTTCTTTCGTTACATTAATTATCTTGCCGTCAAACATATCGATCTGAAGACGGTCACCCATCTCAGTCGCCTCAACACACTCAGGTGACTCGAAAATCGGCAATCCAATATTGATACAGTTGCGATAAAATATCCGCGCGAACGAAGCTGCAACAATTCCGCCGATTCCCGCAACTTTTATAGATAGCGGTGCAACTTCTCGCGATGAACCACATCCAAAGTTATCATCGGCTACGATAATATCACCTTTGCTTATTTTGTCATTGAACTCTGTGTCGTAATCTTCCATACAGTGCAAAGCGAGCTCTGCATCATCGGTCAAATGACACCAGCGTCCGGGCATAATAACGTCAGTATTTATATTCTCTCCAACGCGATAGACAGTGCCGTCGAGTTGTATATTGTCATTATTTTTCATAATCTACAATTCCTCCGGTGAACCGATTCGTCCGAGTACAGCCGACGCAGCTGCCACCGCCGGATTAGCCAGATAGACCTGCGACGAAAGATGCCCCATCCTCCCGGCAAAATTTCGGTTGGTTGTCGAAACACATACTTCATTTTCACCAAGCACACCCATGTGACCACCTATGCAAGGCCCACAAGTTGACGACGAAAAGACACAACCTGCTTCAATGAATATCTGTGGTAAACCCAAATCCATTGCTTCCATCGCAATCTTCTGCGAGCCAGGGAAAATTAACGCTCTGACATTTTCATGCACTTTTCGTCCACGAAAGACATCAGCCGCACGTTCGAGATCATCAAGCCAGCCATTCGTACAACAACCAATTACAACCTGATCAATCGGTACGTTGTTGATATGCGATAGCGGTTGTACATTATCGGGTGAGAACGGGCAGGCAATCTGCGGTTCAAGTTTGCTGATATCATACGTTCGTTCGAGTGTATATTTCGCATCAGGATCAGGATCAACAATTTTGTATTCTGGTTTTTCTTTTAGAAACCGTTCACTCGACTCAACAATCTCGCGTGTCTTTTCATCAAAGCGGAATAAACCAGCTTTCGCTCCCGCCTCAATAGCCATATTTGCCATAGTGAGACGATCAGCCATTTCAAGCTGATCAAACACATCACCACCGTACTCAATAGCCATATAAGTCGCACCGGATGTTGTCAAATCTTTTAGTGTATGCAAGATCAAATCTTTGCCATAAACATGCGGTCTTAATTTACCCGTATAATTCAATCGTGCCGTTGGTGGTACTTTGAACCAAACTTCTCCGGTCGCCCAGGCAGCTGCAATATCAGTTGAACCAACTCCGGTCGCAAAACTGTTGATCGCTCCGGCCGTGCAAGTATGTGAATCACCACCAATAATTATTTCGCCCGGGAGGATAACGCCCTCAAGTGGAATAACAGCATGTTCAATACCGGCGCGTCCAACTTCATAGTAATATTTCACATTATGCTTACGAGCAAAGTTTTTTACCAGTGTTGCTATGCCTGCCGCATTGATATCTTTGTTTGGAGTAAAGTGATCAGGAATCAAACATACACGAGTTGGATCGTGCAATTTATCAATACCCCACTTATTCAGTTCTTTGATAGCAAGGGCAGCACTCAGTTCATTGGCCATAGCCATATCGACCGGCACATTTACGATCTGTCCGGGTGTAACACTTTCCACACCGGCATGATCGGCAATTATTTTTTCTGCAATTGTCAGACCCATAAATTTGTTTTAACCAATTCTAATCTCAGGTACAAGTTTACTATTTTGAATCACCGTTCTTACGGTCAGTTTTTATTTCACGATCCCATTCAGGAATAGTATCAACCGGTGACTTTTCTGATTCGTACGAATGGAATTTCACCAACTGTTCTACTTCCTCGTCGGTAAGAACTCGGTTGTGCTGTTTGGCAGCCTTGAATATTTCATCCACAAGTTTCTGATCCGGCTCAATACCGCGCAGCTTTAACCAGTAAACGATATTCGACACACCAGACATAAATCCGATATCAATTATCTGTTTCAAACCCACCATCCCGGCAGGCACACCGGAATAAACGCGATCGGCCAGCCAGTCATTTCCTTTGTTCTGAGCCTTGATAATTGCAGCCGCATGAACACCTGTACTGGTACGGAAAGCATCACGTCCCATCCCCTGGTAGTTTGCTCTTATCGGAACACCACACGCCTTGGAAGCAACTTCGCAGTACTTTGCGAGCTTGGTTAAATCGCGGTCAATAATTCCTTCGAGATTCAGATTTATCATTAACAGATCCATTGGTGTATTACCAACCCGTTCACCCACACCCAAGGCAGTTGCATGAACACGATCAACGCCTTGTCCAATAGCTGCCATTGTATTAGGTAGCGCCAAACCTCGGTCAGCATGACCATGCCAATCAATTTTCACATCAGGATTGATATCACGCACCAAACCACAAACAAATTTCATTAAGTAATGAACTCCGATAGGTGTCACATGTCCTACTGTATCACAGACACAAATTCTCTTTGCACCGGCATTGATTGCAGCTGTATATAGTTTCTTCAGAGTTTCAGGATCAGCACGAGTTGTATCTTCGGTAACATACATCATCGGCAAACCGTTTTCAGTACCATAACTTATAGCATCCTCAGTCAACGCTATCATTTTGTCGAGTGTCCACCCTTCGGCATACTGACGAATTGGTGACGACCCAATAAATGCACACGCCTCAATCGGCATTCCTACTCTTTGAGAAATTTCAATTAACGGAGTAATATCAGACCTGACTGTACGCACGGCACAGTTGGGACGAAGTTTCATCTTGTTCTTTACAAGATGTTTTGCCATTGCAGTAATATCTGCCTGTGCACGCGGACCGGATGCCGGAAGACCAATATCGGCACACTCAATACCCAAGTCCTCCATCAATTCCAAGAGTTCAATCTTCTCTTCAATCGTCGGATCTGTTATAGAAGGGGACTGTAGTCCATCACGTAATGTTTCATCATCCAGTTCAAGTCCCGGCTTGTGACGAAACTCAAAATCTTCGAACTTATTCCAATCAAAGATTAAAGCATCTTCCGAAGGATTCTCTCCCATGTTCTCTCCTCACTATCTATAAAACAAAACTTATTTTTCTTTTCTTTCAAGCTCTGCCCACGCTTGGTCTGTTTCAGCTTGCAATCGTTCTGAATCTTCGCTTTTCAAGTATGCAAAACGTCCCTGACAAGAGGTGTATTCAGACACAGAGCATTGTTCCGGTTGCATCGTAATTTTATAATCAACACCGTTTCGCACTTCGTACAACGGAAAGACTCGCGACTCAACCGCAAGTCGTGCAAGTTTAATACTATCAGATGGGTCCGATCTCCAGCCCGGCGGGCAGGGCGAAATCAAATGCAAGAATTTGAATCCGTCTGTATCACGTGCCTTTTCTACTTTTGCTTTAAAATCATCAAGATAGGCAGGCGAACCAGTTGCTAAGTATGGAATACGGTGAGCAATCATTATTGCGTCGATATCTTTTTTCGGTTCTTCCTTAAGTCTCGACTTTGGTGTTGTCGTTGTCCAGCAACCACGAGGTGTCGCAGAACTACGCTGCATACCAGTATTCATATACGCCTCATTGTCGTAACAAACATAGAGGATATTTTCATTTCGTTCAGCAATCGCCGACAACGCACCCATACCGATATCAAATGTCGCACCATCCCCAGCCCATGCAACAACCGTAACATCTTTACGTCCCGTCATATCGAGTCCGGCACGAACACCGGCCGCCGCCGAAGCTGTTGCACCGAACGGTACGTGCAAATATGGAACCGGCGAAAGTGAATGCGGAAAGACACCATCGGTGACAGCCGCACATCCGGCCGGAACAACCATAACCGTTTCAGGACCGAGCACATCAAGCATGTGTCGGAATAGAATTTTCTCTCCACATCCCGGACAGGCTGAATGACCATAGAAATCATGCGAGGCACAGAATTCGTAATCGCGTCCATCATCACCAACCGAGTTGTTGTCAAATTGCTTGTTCATCTGTTCAGCCCGATCCAGTTTATCGACTGACGTTTTCCGTCAGCAGCTTTCATACCAGCAAACATCTCACGAATATTATTTTCAGAAATATCACGACCACCAAGCCCGGCCACGAATTCATGTAAACTCAAATTAATATTATTACGACCAAGCGCCGCTCTTATCTCCTGTGTCCAAACTCCCCCGGTACCGGGTGAAAGATTGCGGTCGAGAACACCAACCAATGCTCCCTTTGGGATCGCTCGGAATAGCTCCGCCTCAGGAAAAGGTCGCAACTGCCTCATGCGAATAAGTCCAACCTTCTCTCCCTCGTCACGCATCATTCTAACCGTATGATAAGCAGTCGAAGCACTTGAACCGGATGTAATCAAAACACGTTCGGCATCATCAACGAAATACGATTCCACAGGATTATACCTGCGTCCGAATTTTTGATCAAATTCCGAATAAACAGATTCTATCAACTCAGGCGCACGTTCGAACGCCTTTTGTACTTTGTAACGGAATTCCATAAACATAGACGGCAGCGTTCCACCCGAGAATGTGTGCGGATCTTTCGTATCCAACTTGTATTCTGCCTGACGTGCAGGGAGAAACGAATCGACTAACTCCTGATCAGGAATATCAGCAACTTCATGGGTATGCGAATTGAAAAAGCCGTCATAGCAAATCATGCTTGGTAGAAGCAACTGTTCAGATATTTTGTATGCTGCAATAATTGTATCGATTATCTCTTGATTCGACCAACAATAAAACTGCAGCCATCCTGTATCACGCTGCGCCAATGAGTCAGTTTGGTCACACCAGATCGTCCAAGGTGCAGCCATCGCACGATTAACATCAACCATTACTATAGGTAGCCGGGCGCCCGAAGCCCAAAACAGAATTTCATGCATCAACGCCAACCCCTGTGCCGAGGTAGCGGTAAATGTTCGTGAGCCGGTCGATGACGCCCCAATCAATGTTGCCATTGCCGAATGTTCTGATTCAACCTTCACAAACCGTGCATCAAGTTCACCCGAACCACATATCTCGGAAAGCTTCTCCGAAATCGTTGTTTGCGGTGTTATAGGATAGGCCGAAATCACCTGCACCCGTGACAGTTTTACAGCAATCGAGGCCGCTTCGTTGCCAGAGATAACTTTTTTCATTGTGTTCCCCCCATTCCCATGCCGAATGAATCACAGGGACATTCAGATGCACAAATCCCACAACCCTTACAGTACTCAAGATTGATAGAATACCCCGCCGATGATTTCACAACCGCTAAGTCAGGACAAAAATCATAACAGTTATTGCAATCGTAACAAACACCACACGAGAAACACCGATTTGCTTCTACCACAGCATCACTCTGAGCAAAACTATTATTATCTCCATCAAGACCAGTTGATTGCTTAACCGCATTCGTTCGAATAAAATAAGCATAGTTGATATCTTCGACCCCTACAACAGTTACGACAGGAGACTTTGTTTCTGAAATAATATCAAATAAAAACGCTTCAATCTTCTCCGCAGCAAGACGTCCCGAACCTATCGCATGCGATACAGTTCGCGGATTCGGTAACATATCGCCACCAAAGAATAATTTATCCTTCAAAGTTGCATCTATTGCACTCAAGTCAAGCTCACCGCTTTGGTTACTTTTAAGACCAGTGATTGAATCAAGCTCGCAATCTTCACCTATAGCCGTATAAATGATATCCGCATCAAGTCTGATCGTCTCGCCATCGATAGCAGTCACCGAGAGACGACCATCGGCGCCAACCGCTCCGCTTTTCATCTTTTGAAATGATACCGACAATCTGTTATTTTCATTCTGTATGATTTCAAGTGGTGATGCAAGAAAAGTTAATTCTATCGGTTCTGACTTCAACTGTTCAATCTCTTCTGCAAACGCAGGCATTTCATTCTCAGTTCGACGATAGACAAGATTAACTTTTGCACCAATCCTGTATGCCGACCGCGCAACATCAACAGCAGTATTCCCACCACCAACTACGACGACACCCTTATCTTTCAAATTAATCATATCACCTGCATTGAGTCGTTTCAGAAATGATAATCCTGCTTCCACCCCATTCAATTCTTCACCTTTGATTGAAAGTGTTTTTGATTTATGTGCACCTGTTGCAACAAAGATGGCATCATATTTAGCAAGGTCTTCAGAACTTACATCTCG
>JAUVAR010000245.1 GCA_030591625.1 Candidatus Zixiibacteriota bacterium | reverse complement strand
CGAGAACCGAATCGATTTCTGTTCATCATAGAAAATATCACCCGGAACACAACCCATCGAATAGGTGTCGATCAGATGGTTCACCAAATCCCAGGCAGAACCTTCCCACTGGTCGGTAATCCGTGCGTACAAGTAAAACGCACCAGCCGGAGGCTGTGCGCATTCCAAGAGATCGGTTTTCTTGATTCCCTCGAAAAGAATATCCCGTCGTTCACGATAAACGTCACACATCTCGGTTACAAAATTTTGAGGACCCTCAAGAGCTGCAATTCCACCATACTGTGTTGGTGTAGAAACACCATTGATCGTATAGAGAATCATTTTTTTCATATTGTCGGCAAAGTCCTGGGATGTACAAACCGTATAGCCAAGCCGCCATCCAGTCATCGCATACGATTTGGAGAACGTAAAGCATGAAATAATCCGGTCGCGAGTTTCTTTCGGGAAACCGCCCGCGAGCGAGGCAAGACTGACATGCTTCTCTTCGTAAATGATATCCTCGTACGCTTCATCGGAGACGATATAAAGTTTATACTTATCGGCGAGTTGCAAAATCCCCTTCATGTCAGATTCTGTCAGTACACCACCAGTTGGATTGTGCGGAGAATTTATCAGGATAGCTTTTGTTTTGGGAGTAATCTTTGATCCAAGCTCTTCTAGATCCCAGCGATAATTCAGCTCTGCCTTGAGTGGTGCCTTGATAAGCTTCCCGCCCGCAAGTTCGATCATCCACGCCGTCGCAGTCCAATTCGGTTGGGGGATTATTACTTCATCGCCCGGATTAAGGATCGTTCGCATTGTGCAATAGAGCGCATGCATCCCGCCATTGGTAGCAACAATTTTGTCCAGCCCGTCAACATAATCAATCTTATTCTTAGTCGTAATCTTCTTAAGGATCGCCTCTTTGAGAGGCTTGATCCCGGTACTTGCGGCGTAATGCGTATGATTGTCACGTAGAGCCTGAATCATCGCTTCTTTAATATGTTCCGGAGTATCAAATGATGGTTCACCTGATTCGAGTCTGAGGGGGGCGTCAAGTTGCAAGAGTCGGTCGCGCACAGCGACTATTCCGCTGAAAATTACATCGCGTAACTGGTCGTTCATCCGGTTCTCCTTTGGATCGTAACATCGGATTTATTCTTTCTGGATTGTACAGACCTATTATATATTCTATTAGTATAGCTTTCAAGTGAATTCGCTTCTCAAGACATTGATTTTCTTATTTAAATAAGAACTCGCACTCCGAGTTGCTTAAATGTTGACAGCCTATATCTGCAGGAGCTAATATGCAAACAGATAATGCTCCGCTATTTGCACATAAAGGAACCAGATATGATATTTCAAAAAAAGTACTACTCACTCATACTTATAATTTCCATTCTGGCCCTGACACTCCCCTGTCAGGCTCAATCAGATTCAGCCAAAATAACCGACGGCGACATTGTCGCTGCATCTAAGATACTAGGAATTGACTTCACGAAACCAGAACGAGACTCTCTCTTGGGCGACCTTGAAGATAATCTTTCAGGTTTTAATTCTTTGCGTGAAAACGATATCGGCAACGAGGTAGCGCCGGCCCTCTATTTCGATCCTCTCCCCCGAGGCTTCGTAGTCGATACGAATCAGACCGAGATAACATATAGTGATGTTGGAGAGCTTAAACGTCCAGAGAATCTATCCGACCTTGCATTCTATACTGTGCGACAGCTTGGCGAGTTGATCCGAACCAAACAGATTACGTCGGTTGAACTTACAAAGCTCTCAATTGAGCGACTGACAAAATATGACCCTAAATTGCATTGTGTCATCACCTTGACCGAAGAGCTCGCGCTCAAACAAGCAACTCGTGCAGACGAAGAATTGGCTGCAGGAAAATATCGCGGTCCGTTGCATGGTATTCCTTATGGTGCCAAAGATTTGCTGTCTGCCAAAGGCTACCCGACAACATGGGGTGGCGAACCGTACAAAAATCAAATCATTGATGAAGATGCAACTGTCATAAAACGACTCGAAGAGGCAGGCGCGGTTCTTGTCGCCAAGTTAACTCTCGGGGCACTCGCCTGGGGTGATGTATGGTTCGGTGACACAACCCGCAACCCGTGGAATTTGGAGCAAGGCTCAAGCGGATCATCGGCCGGTCCTGCATCGGCGGCAGCTGCAGGATTACTGCCTTTCACAATCGGTTCGGAAACATGGGGATCAATTGTCTCGCCATCTACCAGATGCGGTGCGACAGGTTTGCGTCCTACCTTTGGGCGGGTCAGCCGGGCAGGTGCGATGGCTCTTAGTTGGTCGATGGACAAGCTTGGTCCGATCTGTCGTTCGGTCGAAGATTGCGCGATTGTGTTTGATGCTATCAGAGGAAGTGACGGCCTCGACCCTACGATAGTCGATGCAGCTTTTAATTATTCACCTGAAATTGATTTTTCAACACTCCGCATAGGCTATATTAAATCTGCATTCGAAGAAGACAGCTCAAGCATGGAGCGTAACAACGCAGTCCTCGAAACAATGCGTTCACTTGGAGCTGAGTTAATTGAATTTGAATTGCCCCAAATAAATCTCGATCCGATGCCTGCTATACTTGTAGCAGAAGCGGCGGCGGCGTTCGATGAACTAACCCGTTCGAATCGTGATGATCTTTTAGTTAAACAGGTTCGCAATGCATGGCCGAATGTTTTTCGGGCTTCACGTTTTATTCCAGCCGTTGAGTATATCCAGGCGAACAGACTACGAACGATTCTAATCGAACAGATGCATGAGAAGATGCAGAGCATTGATGTTTATATTTCTCCCCCGTTTGCGGGTAGCAACCTTTTGATGACAAATTTGACAGGCCATCCCTGTGTTGTACTACCAAATGGTTTCAACGATAAAGGAACACCCGAGAGTATTACATTTATGGGACGTTTGTTTGGTGAAGCAACGTTACTCGCCGTTGCGAAGAAATACCAGGATGCAACCGAACACCACTTGAAACATCCTTCACAGTTTACAAAATAGGATATCTAAATTGAGCGTATCAAAAGTAATAGTAATTGGCGGTGGTCCGGCCGGTATGATTGCGGCCTCAGAAGCAGCTAAATCCGGCACACTTACCATCCTGCTTGAAAAACAAAACCAATTGGGTCATAAGCTGTCACTCACCGGCAAAGGTCGATGCAACCTGACCAACACAGCCGAGCTTGAACAATTTTTGGAACGGTTCGGGCGCAATGGACGATTCCTGCGACAGGCGTTCAATGAATTCTTCTCAGAAGAATTGACTTCAATGTTTCGTGACCTTGGAGTTGAGATCAAAACCGAACGAGGCGGACGGATCTTCCCGGACAATGATGACGCCGTTGCGATAACCGAAGCGATGGTTCGACTAATAAAGAAAAACAATGTCAAGTTTCGAATGAACTCGCACGTAACTGAACTGATGATTGAGAACGATAAAATATTTGGTGTACGATGCGGCGGTAAAATAATCAAGGGCGACGCGGTTATTATTGCAACCGGTGGTCTCTCTTATCCCGCTACCGGTTCAACCGGCGATGGTTATCGTCTGGCCAAATCGGCCGGACATAATATCATTAACACCAGACCTGCGTTGATCCCGCTTGTCACAAAAGGTAACATTGCCAAACGATTGCAGGGGGTGAGTCTTCGTAATGTGAAAGTTAAACTGATCATTGATGGCAAGAAGAAGGCGGATGCATTTGGCGAGATGTTATTCACTCACTACGGTTTGTCCGGTCCAATTATTTTAACACTTAGTCGTCTCGCGGTTGATGCCTTGAATGAAAAGAAAAAAGTAAAGCTATCGATTGATCTTAAACCGGCCCTTGATATGCAGAAACTTGAGGAACGATTGTTGCGCGATATCAAAGAACTGGGTAAACGTCAGATTAGTGCATTGATGAAAGGGCTGCTTCCTTCAAAGATGATTCCGGTTTCACTTGATCTTAACAAATTGGATCATGAGACAACCTGCAATCATATTAAAACTGCCGAGCGACGTCGTTTGTGTGAATGGCTTAAGAATTTCGAGTTTGAGGTTATCAGCCATCGTCCGATCAAAGAAGCGATTGTGACAGCGGGTGGTATTGCAACGAAAGAGATTAACCCTCGAACGATGGAATCAAAACTTGTGAAGGGTTTGTATTTTGCGGGCGAGACGATAGATGTCGATGGTGAGACGGGTGGATATAATTTACAGGCCGCTTTCTCGACTGGCTGGCTCGCAGGAAAATCGGCGGGTGAGCAGTAAGTAACTCAAAGCAACTATCACCCCTACCCCTTAGCAAACGGGTCGGGTTTGACAATTTCTTTCAATGCCGATTCAT
>JAUVAR010000320.1 GCA_030591625.1 Candidatus Zixiibacteriota bacterium | reverse complement strand
GGACGGTATACCGATAAGGAACCTGCGTTCTATCCTGACGGTCGAATCAGCTGTCAGTTCCTGATTCAGTGAACCGAGCGCTGATGACACACCGACGCGCAAATCAACTCCGCGCTCAGATGATGCAACAATCTGCACGTCATCCAAAACAGTGGATATTGCAACTGTGGGGGAAAGAAGCAGAATTAGGAATAGAATTTTATACAGTCTTTTTTCCATATACCGGGCACTCGTGACCCGGCCCGTGGAACCGTTCGAATTATAAAAACGCGGTTATCGGGCCGAAATATCTATTAAGTTATTTCAATTGCCTTTTCTTAGACTTGTGCCTTAAAAAAGGATTTTTCAACCGTTAGCTACGTTTTATAATTCATTCTCCATAATCTATATAAACTGCTATAATATATGTTGTTCCCTAATTTGTGTCAACAAATCAGGAGAACGATCAGTAATTACTTCAGCAATAAGACGGCCAGTTGGTTAAAAAAGAAACCGACAGGCCATCTAATCAACGCTATCTCATTACAACACAAGCACTTACACTTAATTTCCGTCAAATGCTCTCATCTAAAGTGACGCCTGAACCAGGGCAAGAGTTGTAAATATTTTCATACTTAAACAGTAAAATTTATCCCAATTCATGCTCTGCCGTCTTAGTTTTAGTGACAGACTGCTCAAAATGACAGGTGAAATGCCTCAGGAATTCCGGCTGTTTAGTAATCTTATACCCTGTTATTTCATTTTTACGGCTAAAAATCGACGTGGCAACTTCGGCCAGATAATCAATATGAGAATTGGTATAGACTCGACGTGGCAGAGCCATTCGGACTAACTCACGAGGCGCATTTATCACTTTACCTGTTTTCTCATCAATCGTTCCAAACATTACCGATCCAATTTCAACCGAACGAATGCCACCTTCAAGATAGAACTCAATCGAAAGAGCCTGACCCGGGAATTGATCGGCTGGAATATGAGTCAGCATTTTCCCCGCATCAATAAAGACCGCATGTCCACCCGTTGGTTCAACAATCGGCATTCCAGCTTCTTTGATCTTTCTACCGAAATATTCAACCTGTTCGATTCTGAAATCGAGATAATCGAAATCCAACACCTCTTCAAGACCAACCGCCAACACTTCCATATCCCGTCCGGCCAAGCCACCATAAGTTGGAAAGCCTTCGATCAGAATCATTAATTCAGTTACCTTACGATAAAGTTCTTCGTCATCGGTAACAATGAAGCCACCCATATTTGAGAGGCCATCTTTTTTTGCCGACATCATTGCACCATCGGAAAGATCAAACATCTCACCGGCGATCTCCTTGATCGACTTGTTGGCAAACCCGGCTTCATCTCGTTTAATGAAGTAAGCGTTTTCAGCAAAACGCGCGCAGTCAAAATAGAATCTTATACCATATCTTTTACAAATTTCCGAAGTAGCTTTTATATTCGCCATTGAGACAGGTTGACCGCCGGCAGAATTATTTGTTATCGTCATGATAACCATCGGAATCTGTTCGGCCCCTTTGTCCTTGATAAATTCTTCAAGTCGTTCTGTATCGATATTCCCCTTGAATGGCTTCGCTTCTTCTGAGGCTGAATCAGCGCATGGGAAGTCAACCGGGACACCACCCTTGTGCAGGACATTACCACGAGTAGTATCAAAATGAGTGTTGTTCGGAACAAAATGCCCCGGTTTGAGAATTGATGAGAAAACTAAATTCTCGGCAACTCTACCCTGATGACAGGGAACAACAAATTTCTTGCGGAATATATCCCGGATAGTCGCCTCAAAGCGACGGAATGATCTTGCCCCGGCGTAGGATTCATCACCGAGCATCAATGCCGCCCACTGACGGTTTGACATTGCGGTTGTACCTGAATCTGTAAGCAGATCGATATAAATCTCTTCTGCATCTATCTGAAAAAGATTGTATTTGGCACGTTTGATCGCCGCCTCACGTTCGTGGCGACTAAGTAGTTTTATCTGTTCGACTGATTTTATTCTGTATGGTTCAGCCGGCTGGCGGTTGCGTTTCATTATTTCTCCAATATCGGTTTAGTTTTAGTTACAACTACAGATATAGAGAACGGCTTAGGTCACATCCTTCAGGCGAAGACGATGATACCCCAGTCCGAGATAGGCCGGAGAGGCTAATATGAAACGCTTACTATACATTACTAATTCTTATACTTCTTTGAGCTTAAATTCGGCTACAACATGACCTGTCACTATTTTGCGAGAGTTCAGCACAGCCGGTTTTGCTTTCTCTTTAAGATAAGGAAAATCTTCAATTTTAGCAATAAGTCCCAATTGCCTCAAAACTTCTATTATTATTGGAGCCAGCGCTCTTTTGGCGCCATCATGAATTTTAATGCCAACGCCTACCCCTAGTTCTCTAAACGCAAGCCCCTCAAGGCTTTCAGCACCTACCTTGCAAGCGATATTATTTGGAAATGACCTCATCAAATCAAGATCGAATCGTTTCTCACCCGAAAACAACTCTGGATATTCGCTCATCGCGTTTCGCACTCTGTCGAGGGCTACACTTGTTTTCTTGTCTCCGCCGTTACCGAGGGCAAGCCTGACAAAGCCGGTCGCAAGATGAAATGGTGTCATTGAAAAATTCGGAGCACTGCAACCATCAACTGCGACTTTCATTCGGTCAATCGGGAAGTCGGTCAATGCACAGACAGATGCCCGGGCCATCATCTGAACTTCGCTCTCAGGTTCGAGGTAAGTCGCAACATCCTGTTTTAGATATTTCGCCAGAGCAATAAATCCAGAATGTTTACCCGAACAATTGTGACGCAAAGGGTCTTTATCTTCATCCAATTCGGGGTACTGGTTATTCACCAACATTTCAAGCGGGAGATGCGCCCCGCACAGAAGATCACCTGAACTGCTTGAGCTCTTCTCAAGATTCGAAATTACAACCTTACGGTGCCGGTCAGATCCGCTATGAGAGCCGGCCATAATCGCCAGTTGTTCGGTCGTAAACCCGAAATGATCGGCTGCTCCAGATGTAATAAGAGGTAACAACTGAAACGGCTTAATCGCCGAACGGGCCATTGTGATATGATACGGGTCACCCAGATAGTGAGTTAGTTTACCGGATGCATCAACCACCGCTACCGAAGCATGATGGGTC
>JAUVAR010000118.1 GCA_030591625.1 Candidatus Zixiibacteriota bacterium | reverse complement strand
CGAGGGAAAAGTAAAATGACAGCTCTGACAGCGGTAATGAGAAAACTGATAACTATACTTAACTTAATGCTCAAAAAAAATGAACACTGGAACCCAAAAATCGCTTGACATTAAAGACAGTCGCTACTATAAAATGTCATTCCTGCGAAGGCGAGAATGATTTGCCCAGAAGCGACTAGTCCGGAGATTTATTATGAGTTGATAGTTGTTGACTAAGAAGGATTGAAATGGCTATATTTGTAGCCAATATGACTAGTAGTGGAGATTGACTATGGCAAAATTATCTAATGCTACCTCCCGAGAACCGATGATTCATGTTCATCTTGATGATAAGACCCATCGACGTCTCAAGATTATGGTTGCTCAGAAAAAAACTACCATTCAACAACTGGTCAAGGATTTGATTCGACGTAAAGTAGGAGAGTCATGTAAACGGAAAACGTAGAGAGACGAGAACAATCTATGTCCACCGCGAAAACAACAAACTAATGCCGTTTAGCAATCGTATGATCAGTATTACTGTGTGGAAGGGCTCTCAACTAAGATGTTTGGAGAATATTTGATGAGAATGTTTATGTTCATTATAGTGGCACTTGTCTTGTGTGTTCCCCTGTCTGGAGCAACGCAGACAGTCTCCCTGGAACAGTTTCTATCGACGGTTATGCAAAACCATCCATTTTTCGAGCAAGAATCACTATCAGTCAATATTAGTGTAGAGTCCCAAAGAAGATACCTTGGTGATAAAGACTGGATAATAGAGTCATCTCCTTTCATCAGCTATGAGAATAGGACTGGATTATTCAATACGACATACGATGAGCTGAGTCAGTTGCAGATAAATGGTTCCCTTCAGAAGAAATTCTGGCAAACTGGCGGCCGGTTATCGGCCTCTTATTCCTCTGCATACGCCGATCAGGAGTATCGAGCTCTCTACTCCGGAAACCCTTCAGAGTTATTCCGACAGCAGCTTTCATTGACATATTCTCATCCGCTACTAAGAAACAAAAGTGGGGTTCTTGATCGACTTGAGTATGAATTGGCCGCGTACGCTATTGATTTCACTGAAATCCGATCAACGGAAAACCAGGAAGATTTCTTGCTAAACATGGGTTATGGTTTCCTCGATTGGGTTTTCCTGAAGGAACAGCTCAACATCAATGAAGAACGGCTGCGTCTGGCCGAAGAACAACTCGCTTCAACGAGAGATAAGTATGACGCCCACCTAATAGACAAGGTCGATGTATTAAGACAAGAAGATGCCCAAAGGATTGCTAAACAAAATGTGGTTCTATCTCAATCCCAAGTGTCCGCAAAACAGACCGAACTATCTGTACTTGCGCAATCACCGGAGCTCGACGAGTCACAGCCAGAACACGATATCTACAGCATGGTTGCGCTTGAGGAAGTTGAACAGACAATTAGTCAATTGGATGTTGATTCGCGGGTTCTAACGGCATTCAACGTCTTGACAGATCAACTCACTCTCAAGATGTCCGGGCTATCGAATCAGACAAGACCACAACTTGATCTCAATCTTGGTACAATGTTGATTGAAGATGATGAGAGCTATGGTAAATCATTCGGCGTGGATAATCCCAGTTTGTTTGTCGGTCTACAGTTCACGTATCCGTTAGGTAATCATACCAGCAAAGCCGACATCAGGAAGTCTGAATTTGAGTTACTACAACTTAAGGCTGAGCGGCAGACAGTGTTTCTCAGTCTGGAATCCTCAATAAGGAGTATTCTGATTCAGATAAGCGAAATGGAAAATGTCCTGGCGCTGAATCTGACTCAAATCGAGTCTGCCAGGGAACGTACACTTGAAGAAATAAAAGTGTACGAACAGGGACGGGGTGATATGACATTCGTGATTCAAAGCCAGGATAACGAAGCACACGCCCGATTGACACATCTTCAAAACGCTGTTGTTTATCACAAGCTTGTCATACAATACAGGGCTTTGCGAGATAAGTTGCTTGTTATCGAATAAGGGAGATAAAGTGGATTCGTTTTTCAAATTTTTTGCTGCCCGCCATAAATTGGCCAATCTTTTTACCATTGCTGTCCTGTTTCTCGGGCTTTATGCCCTCTCGTATATACAGAGAGACAGGCGTCCTCATGTAGATTTTGGTCAGATGACTGTGACCACTCGCTATCCAGGTGCATCATCAGAGGATGTTGAACTGAATGTGACCAACAAGATTGAGGAGCAATTGAAAGGGGTAAGGGGCATTGAGGACGTGATTTCCTTCTCGATGGAAAACGTGTCGACTATCCAGGTGAATCTTGACCCGAATGCAAGTGATCCGAACGAGATCAAGTTGGAGATAAGAGAGGCGGTTGGCCGGGTTACAGATCTTCCCGAAGAAGTTGATGAATTACCGTTGGTGAAAGATATAAAATCTTCAATAACGCCGGTTCTCGAAATTGGTATTACGGGCGATATGCCATACCGGGAGAAACGAATAATCATCGATCGTCTACAAAAACAACTGGAAGAGCTTCCGGGCGTATCTACCGTTGAAAAGTATGGATATCGCGCGCGTGAGATTAAGATAGAAGTGAAATCATCTGCTTTGGAAGACTATCAGATCTCGCTTGGCGAGATAATTGCAGCTATTCAGGGACAAAATATACGAGCTACAGCTGGAACCTTTGAATCCTACACAAGTGAGAAAAGTGTCGTTACTCTGGCACAGTTCCGTGATCCATTTGAAGTTGGCGATGTGATCATACGATCTACTTTCGAAGGTCTTCATGTAAAGGTGAAAGACTTGGCTATTATCCGGGACGATTTTGATGATGAGAGGGTTATATCACGGGTCAACGCTCTGCCGGCCATGTCGCTATTAGTAAGTAAGAAGGAAAACGCGGATATTATTCGGACAGTCGATGCGGTAAAGAAATTGATTTCAAGAGAGCAGGAGAATTTTCCTGAGCTAATCGGTGTCAACTATGCCAATGATGCTTCTGATCGCGTTCGAAGCAGAATGGATGTCGTTCTCTCGAACGCCGTGATGGGGTTTATCCTGGTAATTTTGGTGCTTACTGCTTTCCTGCAATTTCGCACGGCACTCTGGGTGGCGCTCAGCATTCCGGTCACTCTTTTGGGTGTGATCTTTTTATTGCCGATGTTCAACGAACTTCTGAGTTCGATTGCTTTGGCCGCTATGGTGTTGGTCTTAGGAATTATCATAGACGACGCTATAGTTATATCAGAAAATATCCATCGCCACAGGGAAATGGGGAAGTCCCCCCTGGAAGCGGCTACTGATGGGATAAAAGAGGTATTTGCTCCGGTTGTAACAACTATCTTAACTACAGCTCTGGCATTTATTCCGATGTTCTTCATCTCCGGCCGTATTGGGAAATTCATCTATGTAATTCCGCTGGTGGTTTGTCTGGCACTACTCGTTTCATTAATCGAAGTGACAATCGCTCTTCCGGCTCATATTCGTGGTGGGTTAGGACGTAATAAACACAAGCAAGCCTCAAGCGCGGGCAGAACCTGGTTTCTCCCGATCCAACGATTATTCAAGTTTATGATCTATTATGTGCTCAAAGTTCGTTATGCGTTTGTTTTGCTTTTTGTCCTGTTATTAGCGTTTTCCGTAAGGCACGTTATTAAGAACATGGATTTTGTTCTATTCCCAAGTGGTTCCGCAGATGAACTGAGCGTTCAAGTTGAGATGCCCATTGGCACGCCATTGCAAGTTACATCAGAAAAGACGGCTCAGGTCGAGCACCTGATTGATTCACTACTTGGGAAAGACCTTGTTTCTTCAATAACCAGGGTAGGCCGTGGAGGTGATTTCGCTGGAGTTGAAGTGGAGAATATGGCGCAAATAGCTTTGCTACTCTCTCCAACTACCGAGCGTGATAGAACCGGCGTTGATATCGTAAAGGAGCTCAGGCAAAAGGGCAGGGACATACCGGGGATTAGCAAGATTACTTACTCGGTAAAGTCTGTGGGTATGGCGTTGGCTGGAAAACCGATATCATTAAGAGTTGTTGGCTCAGATGATACGATGCGAAGGGCATTGGCAGACTCGATTGTGACTATAATGACTGCGATAGATGGAATCAAGGACGTTGATCGGGATGATAAATTAGGCAAGGAACAGATTGAGATTGTCGCGAATCGTGAGAAGCTGGCCAGAGCCGATTTGACTATTGCAGATATTGGTCAGAATATTCGTATTGCCTACGATGGACAGATTGTTACCTCTGTTCGATACGGTGAAGAGGATGTCGATTTTCGTGTCTCTCTTCAGGCCAAAGCCCGTAAGAGCCTGGACTACCTTTCACAATTACTAATTCCAAACAAAAAGGGACGATTGATTCCATTGGGCGAAGTTACGAACTTCAAAACAGGCCCGGGGCCTACGAATTTTTATCACTACAATGGTGAAAGAGCGGTAACCATTTCCGCAAGTGTCGATCAAGAGATAACATCTCCAATGGCCGCTACAAAGAGCATTCTTGGAAAAATCGATCTTGATAAGGATTGGGTAGGAATGCGTATCAGGACAGGTGGCGAGTCAAAGGAATCAAGTTCGTCAATGATTGATCTTCTCGTGGCTCTTGGTCTTGCTGTTATAGGTATTTATTTTCTGTTGATTCTTCTATTTGATTCATTCTCACAACCTTTGATGGTTCTGCTGGCGATTCCGTTCGGGCTAATTGGAGTCATTGGGGCTTTTGTGCTTCACGATCAGGTACCGAGTTTTGTAGCTATGTTAGGTGTGATTGGTCTGGCGGGAGTTGTTGTTAACGACTCTTTGGTGCTTGTAAATCACATCAATCGGCTCAAAGAAAAAGGCAACAAGTTGAACATACTACAGATTGTTATCGAAGGAACAACGGATCGACTTCGACCGATCTTGATAACGACATTTACTACCGTAGCAAGCTTATTGCCACTGGCATATGGCATAGGTGGCTCGGACGAGATGATGACCCCTATGGCATTGGCACTTGGTTACGGACTATTATTTGCGACATTCTTAACCCTTGGTCTAGTGCCTAGTTTCTACTTGATAGGACAGGATGTCAGCAAACTCTTCAAAAGGTAAAAAGCGCTGCCTTTTTCACCGAAACGATTCAGGGACAGCGAATGGATTCGTCACAAACGATTGTATGTTGTCAGGATTCAATAAATGAATAATTGTTTTCAGTGAAGTAGGAAGTAGAAGAACTCGAAGGTCAAAGAGGGAAAAATCCCCAAAATAAGAAAGACCATTAAAAAATATTGGATAATAAAATTTCGACCTTCGGGTTGGTGATCCGCAATGGGATTGAAATTGTTGTGATTTATAAGTAATTGAGTGGCAACATTTTTGGTAGCGGGGCAGATATCATCTGAAAGGGGATTTGTCGTAGCATTAGCGAAGATCCTGAGAAAAACGAAGGGAACCGCCGACAACCACCTGATAGGTTCTTCGGGTTATGAGCCTGTACAGAAGTCCAAACAATAGAAAGCACCAGACACTTACCGTTTTTTGAAAATATAAAAATTAAATCCGGCGGTGCCGGTTTTGGCTAATTCTGTTAGAAAAATGTTAGAAAGCGGTGTATGTCAAAACAAGAGACAATATAGCAATAATAGAATATGGTCCCCCAACTGGGCGAGTTTCGCAATTTTCTAATGTACGAGAAAATCAATAATCTTTTTGAATTCCAATCTCTTCTATGATTAAGGAAACTATCGTGGACTATTACAGAATAGCTTCCTTAGATTAAGCTCTTATTCCTACTTGAGCATTGTATGAAGAAATGCTTGTTTATAACCCTGTATTGCTAGATGCGTGAGGGAAGATCGGTTGGCGCTCCTGAAACGACAGTATGTTGGGTTTCTGGATTACACCCGCGTCAATATTAATAGCCTGTCGAATGGTTTCATTTTTCTGCCAACTCTCACGTCCTGCGATCACATCCGGCAAATAGACAATGAGAGCAGCGGAGATAGATCGCGAGGCACTTTCCCAGAGATAGCTTGGTGTATGATCCACCGCATAGTAATCTACCGTTCCTATCTTTAACATTGGATGCCTAAACGTTGTTGGTACGGCGAAAAAGAATCCCATACCCTCATCGCAACTAACATCAATTATCAGGCAGCTTGGTTTGAGGCACGCTCTATCCTTTTCAGCTACGAAAAGGATGGGATGATCAGGATTTTGAAAAGTTCCGTTTACAATGATATCTGATTGGCTGATTAGATCAAGTAAAGATTTCTCAGTACCATCGTGCTCAATAAACAACATTTCCCCATCTTTGCCTTCCCGCATGCGGACATAGTGACAATCAAGTACCTCCTCGCGTACTTCGTGGTCGGGTCGCAGAATGCAGATTGTGATATCTCTAAACCCACGTGCCTTGAGAGCGTATATGGCCCCACGACTGACTGCACCAAAGCTAAAAATGAGCGTTTTACGTTGGTTTCCGTAGTGCCCGTCTATACCCTTTAGATGTAAGGCATGTAATACTGCGCAATAGCCAGCTATTTCGTTGTTCTTATAGAAAGTGTGGCGGCCAATCTGACCGTTAGGTCCCCAAGCAAACATATCCTCAAAGGCTATGAGCGTCTGCTTGCGATCGATCGCAATTTGAGTAATATTTCTTTGTTGTACGCAATGTGGCCAACCCCAAAGGATTCCACCTTTGCGAAGCTCCTGTAAATCAGATAACACCGGCTTGGGAATGATGACTCTCCCAACGTCGGCCAACAGTTCGTGGCGGGTGGCAATGCCACCCGTCTGAGCAGCAATCTTCGAGTCTTCGATACCGAGGGGTGCCCCATAGCCCTCCTCAAAAATCAGTTGGCGGCGCACTTGTTCGGGAAGGCGCAACAGATGCTCTGGATGGATTGGAAGTCGTCGCTCGTTTTCCTTCTTTGAAGTGCCAATGACACCGAATGTCAATTTGTTCATAATGTTTCTCTTTTCTTAATACAATGAAAGTAAGTAATCCGTAAAGAACTAGCCGGTCATGTTCCCCGGTTGTCTTGTCTCTTTTAAGCTAATTATCTAAGGTAAAAATTAAATTTTATCTTAATCGTTGGTAATGTAGTTAAGATTGGGACAATTAACAAGCGAATTAGCAAATTGAGCTTTGTAAGTTAGGATCCCTGTACTCCTGACACTCTTTGTGATAAATTTGATCCAATAAAAAAGGCCAGCTATTAAGCCGGCCTTTAAATTTTGGTAGCGGGGCAGATGCCATCTGAAAGGGGATTTGTCGTAGCGTTAGCGACAGTCCTGAGCTTTCGAAGGAAACTCCTGGCAACCACCTGATTGGTGCTTCTGATTATGAGCTTGCTCATTTGTCCAAACAACAGAAAGCACCAGACACTTACCGTTTTTTGAAAATATAAAAATTAAATCCGGCGGTGCCGGTTTTGGCTAATTCT
>JAUVAR010000204.1 GCA_030591625.1 Candidatus Zixiibacteriota bacterium | reverse complement strand
TACGGCGATCAAAGCTCCGATTTCACTCGCTCGTCCCTTCTTTGACAAACGAGAGACCGAAGCTGTTTCGGCAGTTCTCGAATCAGGATGGTTGATACAGGGGGAGAGAGTTAAAGATTTTGAGAATAAACTTTCTATCTATACCGGAGCATCAAATTCTATTGCGGTCAGTTCAGGGACTGCAGCAATTCATATCGCATTTTCAGCCTTAGGTATCAAAGCGGGCGACAGAGTTTATATCCCCAGTTTTGCCTGGCCATCGGCGGCCAATATAACATTGCTGCTTGGGGCCAAACCGATCCTGATCGATTCATCTCTCTCAGATTACAATATCGATACAATTGAACTTGAAAAAGCGATAATGCAAAATCATGACAATCAGAATTGGAGAGATTTTGTTGTCCCGATACATCAGTTTGGTGCCCCATGCAATATGAACGAGATAACTAAAATTGCACTCGAATCAAATGCTGTACTCTTTGAAGACTCCGCCTGTGCGCTTGGTACCAAAATCGATGGGATTCATGTCGGACTACAAACTATTGGTGGAATTTTCTCTTTTCATCCGCGCAAGATCATAACGACCGGCGAGGGGGGAGCAATTATCACAAATGATTCTGATTTCGCATCGAGATGTCGAGCTCTTAGAAATCATGGTCAACGTCAAACACCTGGATTGAATTATCGTATGACAGATATGCAGGGTGCGATAGGCTCTGTACAGATCGATAAACTGCCCGAAATCATTGAACGTAGAGAGCAGTTAGTGGCAGAATACAGCAGCCTCTTAAGTGTAGTGAAAAATATAATGCTTCCTGTCTATATTACAAATGGTCGTACACCTGATTTCCCTCTCCAGACAATGATGATCGTTATTGATCCAACCATAGATCGAGATCAGCTTGTACAGTCGATGCGAAGTGAGCAGGTTGAAGTATCAGTCGGGTCGATGGCTGCACATGATCTGTCTTATTTTAAATCTGATACTGAACAGAATTCATGTAAGAACGCAGAGCTGTTGATGAAGCGCGGGCTCGCTCTGCCTCTTCATGCAGGTATGACCAAAGCCGATGTTCACACTGTTGTTGAATGTTTAACCAATTCAATTTCTACATTGACCGATTGATTTATAAAATGCGAATAGTTGTCTTTTCAAGTACCGAGTTTGGTCATAGGTGTATCACCGCAGGAGTAGTTCCGGCAAAAGGTTCAGAATTAGCAGGTATTGTTACTACTGAACCTGTAATCGATCTTGGCAACGGTAAAAGCATGACTCTTAGCACCCATGCTAATTTCGAACAACTTGCGAAAGAATCAAATTGTGAACTGATAAAAATAAGCCACCGACCATCGGTCGCCGATTACACAGATATTCTGAAACGAACAGGTGCAGAAATTGTGCTTGTTCTTGGTTGGTATTTTATGATTCCAACTGATGTCCTTTCTATACCTGACTTTGGTATGCTCGGTATTCATGCTTCGTTGCTTCCGAAATATCGTGGCATGGCTCCGGTCAATTGGGTGTTAATTAACGGCGAAACTGAAACTGGTGTCACACTTTTTTACATCGCAGAGGGAATTGACGAAGGGGACATTGTTGCGCAAATAAAAATCCCAATCAGACCGGATGATGATTGTCAAACTCTTTACGAGAAAGTCTCAGTTGAATCGATCAAAATAATCAGGAAGAATCTTCCTTTGATTGCGTCAGGTATTTTCCCACGACTTGCTCAGGATCATTCTGTAGCAACAAAGTTCCCAAGACGAAAACCTGAAGATGGTCAAATAAATTTCAATCAAACTGCAATCGAAGTTCACAATTTTGTCAGAGCACAAACACGACCATATCCCGGTGTCTTTACAATGAAAGAAAATCGTAAACTGACAATCTGGAAAACAGCCGTGACTGAATTGTCACTCCCCGAGGGAACAACTCCCGGCTCTTTTATTTCTAAAGACAATCGACTTTTTCTGAATTGCACTGATACGACTCTCGAAATACTCGACATTGAAATTGAAGGCATGAGTCTCAACAGCACAACTCAGGAACAAATTGATTTCCTGTCTGATCTGCAAACGACAATCGGAATTAAAAATTGAAAACCAAATTAGCTGAACCAATTTTCTGCTTTACATCCGATCAGGATTGGGCTCCTGAGTGGGCCGTCGAATCATTGTTCGATTGTTTTGCTAAAGCCTCTATTCCGATCACCCCATTCGTCACTCACAATTCCCCGGAAATCAATAAACGCTTTGCATCAGATTATCTTAGTTGTCGTGTCGGCGTACATCCCAATTTTCTAAAAAATTCAGATCATGGTTCAACAACCGAAGATGTTGTTAACAACTCTTTAGCGCTATGGCCCCGGGCGATCTCATATCGTTCCCATGGATTCGCCGACCCGGATGGCAGTTCTGAGCTTTTCGCAAAGAAAAAAATACGATATGATTCCAATGTTTGCTTTTTTCTTAAGAATGATATCGTGCCTATCAAACTCGGTTCGGGTATCTACCGTTTTCCAGTCTTCTGGGAAGATGATGTCCATTACAAAGTTGGGCTTGCCTATAATTTTGATGCTGTCATTCCAAGATTACATACCTCCGGTTTAAAGATATTTAATATCCATCCGTTACTGTACGCGCTCAATGTCCCCGATAAGAAGTTCTATCAGGAAAAGAAAATTATCGCCCGTGACCTTTCATCATCTGAGTGGAAAAATCATATCCATAAAGAAGCTGGTGTAAAAACATTTGTCGATGATCTGCTTCGCTGGCTCTCGGGGCAGTCATATCGAATACTCTTTTTGTACGACCTTTTCCATGAGCTATACGATCCCGCACAGCTTGCCAATGAGCAGTCAGTCAAGAGCAGATCAACAACACAATCTCGATAGCTCCGAACCACTACAGCGCCACTCTAATGCGTTGTGTGACAGCGCATTATACCGCTTGATCTTTTCCCTTTCCTGCCGATAATAATAGAAGGAAAAACAACTCCCATTTTGTATGTGAAAGCACACAGTAACGGGATAATTCTCATAGGATAGAGATTGATCAAGATGAATAAATTGAACCCGATTATTACCGTTCTCATAACCAGCTATAACCATAAAAATTATCTACGCGACTCAATTGATTCAGTTTTGAATCAAACTTATCCGTTTACCGATATCCATGTTGTTGATGACTGCTCGACTGATGGGTCAATAGATATCTTACGATCTTATGGTGATAAATTCAAATTGACTGTCCATGAAAAAAATATGGGTACAGGGTATCATTGCAACACAATCAGAAAATACCAATCAACCGCGCAAGGTGAATTTTTCTATCGTCTCGATTCGGATGATTATCTCGATCTCGATTATTTCGAAAAGATGATTGATGCTTACCGCAAAGACAATTCACTTGATTGGATCTGTGGTGGCTTGAACATGGTTAATGCCGATAAGAAAATATTTGATCGCTGGGAGTACGACGACTGGACAACAGATCCCGAAGAAGCATTAGAACTTGCGTTTCATAGTGCATCGGTGGCTATGCCACATAACGGTTTGGTAAGTTCTAAATTCATACAAGAGAACAATATCTATTTTGAACATTTCCCGTATGGCTGGGGCGAGGATGTCCGGTTCACACTCGAAGCTATGTTAAAGAACCCGAAAGTTGCCCTCCTGCCCGGGGTTGGTTTCAATTGGCGAGCACATGGTAACAACAACAGTTGTAATGTTGGATGGCGGGTAGGTTTAGTTGTCGCGGTTAAAGAGTTTTTTGCGGAGCGGGTAGAAGATCGAATATATCTGAACAATCCGATGCTCGAAGAATGTCTGCGCGGAACACCTGAATATCAGGCGACAAAATATTTTATCCTTGCTCACGATCTTCATAAAGCGAAAAGAAAATTCACGATACCGGATATTTTCATGAGTGAAAGCACATCGGGTCAAATTGATGAGCAGCTATCTGTTTTTGATGACGGCATTAATCGTTTTATCGAAAAGTCAATTGCTGCATCTAATATTTATCACGATGATATTCCTCATCTGCGTCAAATGATGCAAAACGACACTCGCATGGCCGAAGGACGCCATCAGTTGCGCCTTGGTAACTTTGATGATGCCGGGAACAAGTTCAATGAAGCACTCAAATCTGAACCTGACTCCTTAGACGCAATCAATTCAATGGCAGAATTGCACTTCTCAGCAGGAAGGATTGAAATGGCGGATGAACTATCTTTGAGAGCTTTGGATTTGGAACCCGTCAATTCTCGTGCCCTAAATAACGCCGGAGTAATTTTACATACACAGTCAGATCATGAAAATTCTGAACAAGCCTTTCTAAAAACAATTTCTATTGACCCGGGTTGTCTTGATGCTCATGAAAATCTCCTTAATCTCTATGGCAGCATAACCAATAAGCAGATGGCAACAACTGCTCAGCGTGATGCACTTATGAAATCTGTTCACCGGATAACAAATCATAGCGGTGACTCCGATCGTATTCAGTTGTTAAGTGAAAGTATTGCTCTCAAAAAAGAAGCATTTGAACAATTTGAAAATAAGTACTGCGAAAGCGAATGCAGGGTTCTTTTGCATCGACCCTCCAATGGAGCAATAAAATATCTTATGGAGAGCTGGGCTGAAACACTTACAATCATGGGTGTCAAAACAGCTCTGCTTGATTTTGATGGTCATACCGAAACAGCATTAAACAGTTTCCAGCCGAACGTTTTTATAACTGTCAGTGATCCCGCTTATCTTGATCATTTGGATAACTCTGCAATAAAACTATATCGCAAAGAACATTCACTCAGGATCGGTCATGTGACAACGCTTGATCATTTTGCCGATCCATGCGATTTCTATATAACCTATCATCTTGATCCATCTCGTGACCCTCGCTTTGATGAACTTGATTTACCACTTATATCGTTGCCGTTTGCAATTAACCCAACCCAGCACTATATGCGTCCCGGGTCCGAAATTTGGGATTTCTTCTTTGTCGGCACAAATTCTCATCTGAAACTGGCCCGTACAGATGCCTACTTGTCTCCATTGATTGCCAAACATAATGGCATTCTCGCAGGAGTGGGCTGGAAGGTCGGAATAGGGGAAATGCCGCTTCAAGATTCCTCCCTGATGTACAATTTCGCGAAAATCTACCCAAATTATCATCTGGATAATCAAGTAGCAAATTTCAACGAAGTAAACGAACGAGCTTTCATAATTCCGGCCTGTGGCGGTTTTGAGCTCAGCGACAACCC
>JAUVAR010000030.1 GCA_030591625.1 Candidatus Zixiibacteriota bacterium | reverse complement strand
AATCAGGAACGTAATCGAAACTTTAAGATCGGGATCAACTGTATCAATAAGCATAAGACCTCCGAGGAAAAACGAGATCGCACCACCAATAGTAAGCAGCCCATGCGAGACTACTTTGACTTCTGCAATCCATAATATAACCGCAAGAAAGATCAGCGCAACCGCCGCATAATTGACCGGCAGCGTACTCGATGCATAGAACGCCATGATAAGAGAGATCGCACCAACAACGCCGGGGAATATCGAGCCCGGATTGTAAAGCTCCAGCATTATTCCCAATCCACCAATGGAGAACAGTATCATGACGATATTCGGATCGGTGATTACTTTTAGAATTTCCTGAGCAATTGTAGGTTCTATTTCTTTTGTTACATAATCTACAAGACTCAGTTTCTTTTTTCCATCCGGTAAATCAGTTTCGACACCATTTAGTTGCGCAAGCAAGTCTTCGATATCATCAGCAATGAAATTTATTACATTTATCTCAAGAGCTACAGTACTGGTAATTGATACCGATTCACGAACCGCCTGCTCGCCCCATTCGGCATTGCGTCCATGCTTTTCGGCAGCAGCGCGAAGTTGTGCGACAGCATCGTTGGTGATTTTTTCGTTCATCACCGAATCGATTTCTTCGCCACCGCCCGACACCGGATGAGCCGCGCCAATATTACAGGCGGGTGCCATAGCGGCGATATGCGCCGAGTAGGTCATATATACACCGGCAGAGCCAGCTTTGGCTCCCATCGGAGAAACATACATGCAAATCGGAACATTCGAGTTTAAGATATTTTCACAAATTTGCCAGGTAGCAGACATAAATCCACCCGGCGTATTCAAACGAATCACCAATAGTTCGGCGTTGTTTGTTTCAGCTTTTATGATAGCTTCTTCGATTCGTTCATCTACAACCGCACCGATCGCACCTTCAATTGTTACAATGTAAACAAGGCTTGGATTGGATGACTGCAACGTTTCACTTGAATCTGTAATAGAATCAATTAGTGAATCTTCTGCGTGCACAACATTTGTTACACAGATTGCTATCAATAAGAAAGAGCAGAGGACAGAGAGATAACGCATATAATTTCCTTACTCCGTGTGTGAGCAATTGTAATATGGCAGACAGAAAGTTGCCTGTCAATCTATAAGAAGTACGCTGCTCAGTCTTAGAAATTCAATTCAGGACGCAAATATTTCGCTGAACCACCGATAAATGTCGCAAGAACTTCGGTATCTTCAATCCTATTAGCGGTTACAGTTGTAATATCCTGATTGAGAATTACAAAATCGGCCAAATATCCCGGCAGTAAATATCCGAGCAAAGCTTGTTGACCCGATGCAATCGCCGGACCTGCCGTAAAACAGCTGAGAGCTTCAGATGCAGTGATTCGTTCTTTCGGGTAAAAAACATCTTTCGATTTTGGTTTGGCACGTCGAACAGCAGCAGCTATTCCAGCAATTGGATCAAGTGGTTCGATTGGCACATCGGAACCAAATACGAGGTCGATACCGGCATCAATCAGACTACGGAACATATACGCCTGCGCGCCTCTCTTCCCCCAATATTCACGAACCATCTTAATATCAGACGGACAATGACTCGGTTGCATCGATGCAATAATGTTATTCTTTTTTATACGAGTAATATCTTTTCGACGCATCATTTGCAGATGCTCAATCCGATGTCTCACCCCATTAGGCAACGCCGTTGAATTTTCAAGGGCATCAAGAACATTTGCAATCGCTTTATCACCAATCGCATGAACAGCACATGGCAGTTTTAATTTTGCTGCACGTTTAGCAATGCGGGTCATTTCAGAAGTCGAAAGAACTTCGATACCGCAGTTATTCTTACTACCAATATATTTGTTGTAACAAAGTGCCGTTTGACTGCCAAGGGCACCATCGGCAAACAGCTTGACTCCGGCAATTCTGAGCATCTCGTTGCCATCACCATATCGTACGCCAGCCTTTTCGAGCTCCGGAAGAAGCTTTGCACCAGGGTAGTAATTTACTCGAAGTCCAAGCGTGCCTTTCATAGCAAGTTTCGAAAAGTATTTATATCCTTCCGGTCCATCAAATGAATGAATGCCGGTGACACCTTTTTTCCAGGCTATATTTTGCGCCAGACGGAACAGTTTTCCAAATGTTCGTTCGTGCGGTTTGCTAACTACATCCCATACAGGTCCATAGGCGGAATATTCTCGGAGCATTCCACTCGGACTTCCATCCGATAAACGAACAATTTCACCACCGGCAGGTTCTTTAGTTTTAGCTGTTATCCCGGCGATTTCCAGGGCTCGACTATTAACCCAGGCAGTATGGTTATCTTTTGAAAATATAAATGCAGGTCGTCCACCCGAAATTTTGTCGAGCATCTGCCGATCCGGCTCCTGTCTTATTTTGAACGCATCGGGAGAGTAACCAACACCCAAAATCCAATCATCACGACCAAGACCATGCGCAGAAACTTGAATCTGTTTCAGGCAATCATCAAGCGAAGAAAGACCATCAAGTTTTGCACCCGAGAGAGTGCTGGCATAGTAATAGAAATGAGTGTGAGCATCTATAAAGCCGGGTGTTACAGTCAACCCGTTCAAGTCAAAATGATTCCAGCTTTTAAATTCGTCATCCTTCTCAAGCTTATTCCCGACTGCAACTATTCTATCGCCGTTAACAACCATTGAGTCGCAAACTTTGTTGTCGGCTTGAGTTAGAATAACTCCGTTATAAATAACAAATCTCTTACGCAAATTTATTTCCTTTCACTCTACAATCATCACTTCTGGCAGTCAAACCAAGACGGTCGGTTTCTTCTAATATTGGGATTACAAACTTGCGCGAGAAACTAAATCGTTCTCTAAGATCGGCCAAAGTCAAACGTCCAGCTTGATTCAATTGCTCACGAATATATAATAATATTTCATCCCATACAGTTGTAAGGAACAAAAATTCCGACCCAACTTTATAACCTTCGTTAGTATCAAGGATATATTTTATCGCTACCTGATGTTCTTTGCCTTTGGATGCGAAAGTTTTCATTGCAGGCGGTGCATACGGGTTATCATTTAGCTGGCTAATAATTTCTTCATACGCCTGTTTGATTTTACCTTTCAAAGCCATGCTGCGTCCAGCCCGATTATATAGCTCACCGACCATCGTCAGTTCGTTACGTTTTATCATCAGCGCAAGCAAGGAACGAAGCAGAAATGATTCGTGCCCCGATCGTTTCCGTATCTGTTCAAGCGTCAAACCCTTCAAGTGCGAACTATCAGAAAGAAGCCGTTCGATATCATTTGTTAATTGAATAGATACTTGCTCTATTATTGCAGGAGCATAAATATAGTTGTCGAATATTTTTACTTTTCCCTGCTCAACTAATTGATCGACAACGCTGGAGATGACTTGGGGTGAAATATCTGCATTAGATAATATTGCACCATTGTCTGCCATAATCAGCTTGGTAAGTTCAGACAGAACCAACGCCTCGGTTGTCATGTTGATACGTTCTTTTAAGTATTTGAAACCTGTTAGTTCCCTGCGTCGTGGGAACTTTTGTATATGGTCCAGAACCGTACCGCCACCAACCGTCACCATAGGTGTTGGGAGCCGAACTATAAACCTGTCACCTACTAACGTATAGAGTGGATCATCGGGACGGAAAAATAAGACACCACTTCCACCTGGTCCGATAGTTTCAGAATCAAAAATCCTCATCTCCCCTTCACATTCAGAGGTCCCCACCAGCAACAACCCTCGTCTGCGATCGGTCAATGATACCGGTGATTCGGGCAGAACTTCAACATGTAACGCCAAAATATTATTGTCATTAAAATAGCTTAGATCATTAAAGTCGGAGATAACGCCTCCCCGTTCAAGTTGTTCTTTGTCAACACCTGTTAATGATATCGCTGTCCGTTGTCCGGGTGAAGCTGTTTCAACATCATGTCCGGCCGACTGAACTGTGCGCACTTTGCCCGAGACCAAAGAAGGCCAGACCGAAACAGTTTGTCCCACGCTCAGTGAACCTCCTCTGAGCGTACCTGTAACTACACCTCCCATACCAGTACGAATAAATGAACGATCTATATAGAGGCGTGCTTTACCGTAGTCCTGACGAGCTTTAATTTCACTGGCAAGTTTTGTCAGTTCGGACTTAAGCAAATCGAAACCGTCGCCTGTTTCTGCAGAGATGCGAATGATCCGGGCGCCATCTAAATATGAATCTTTTGTTTTTTCGCGAATATCATCTTCGAGAAGATCAAGCCAGTCATCATCGGCAAGGTCAGATTTATTGATAACAATCAAACCACGCTTGACACCAAGCAATCGTGTGATTTGAAAATGTTCCTGACTTTGGGGCATCCAGCCATCATCGGCAGCAATGACAAGCATGACAGCATCGACTCCCCCCGCACCGGCAATCATATTGCGCACGAATTTCTCATGTCCGGGTACATCAACAAAAGCGACATCTTCACCATCAGAGTTAATCATAAATGCAAACCCCAAATCAATTGTCATGCCGCGTTTAAGTTCTTCAGGAAGACGGTCAGGGTTTGTCCCCGTTAATCGTTTGACAATGGCCGATTTGCCATGATCAATATGTCCGGCTGTTCCAATAACTATCATTAGTTTGTAATGACCTATTCGGTGATCAGTTTCTTAATAATGCTCGCAAGCAGATCAATGTCAGTATTACTTAGAGAACGTAAATCGATTATAAACTGATCGTTTTCAATTCGTCCGATTACAGGTGTATCTGCCTGCCTGAATTTCTTCATTAAAGCGGTTGCTTTGCCATGACCGGAGAATAACAGTCCAACAGACTTAATTGCAGATTCAGGGAGCGACCCGCCACCAACGAATGCATCTGTTTCAATAATTTCAAGACCTTCGGGATTGCCTGCATTTTTTAGAATCATTTTGGCACGTTTTGTCAGCTCATCAATTGAAAGCGACAGTTGCTTCCAAAGTCTTATTTGATCGGTATAATTATCATTCAGATATGCGCTCAGAAGTTCTTCAAGGGCCGCAAACACAATTTTGTCCGAACGTACAGCGCGATAAATAGGATTTTTCTTGAGTTTGGTAGTAAGCTCGCTTCTTCCAACAATCAAACCTGCCTGAACACCACCAAGAAGTTTATCCCCAGAAAAACAGGTAAGATCGGCACCCGAACGTACAGACATCTGCACAGTTGGTTCTGAAAATCCGACAATTTTCTTAGTTGGTACAAAAACACCACTGCCGAGATCGTTAACGAGCGGAACAGAATGAGATTTACAAAGGGCAGAAAGATCAGCGATACTTACTTCATCTGTAAAACCTGCCTGTACAAAATTACTCTTATGAACTTTGAGCACAAGAGCAGCATCTTCAATTTCATTTTCATAATCCGATAAGGAAGTTACATTGGTTGTACCCACTTCGACAAGTTTTGCACCCGAGCGTTTAAGAATATCAGGGATTCGGAATCCGCCTCCTATTTGCACCAATTCTCCTCTGGATATTAGCACTTTCTTACGATTAGCCAGGGTGTTCAATATTAATAAGAGAGCTGCTGCACAATTGTTGACAATCGCAGATGATTCAGAACCGGCCAACAATGAAAGATACATCTCGCACGCCTCACCCCGACTCCCTCGCTTGCCTGTGGCCAGATCAAACTCGACATTGGTGTAGCCAGTTACTTTATCTTTGATCGCAACGAAAAGTTGTTCCGACAATGGTGCCCGTCCAAGATTTGTATGAACAACTACTCCGGTACCATTGATTACTTTTGTGATTTTTTTACGAGCTTGAACGATGATTACTCTATTGATAGAACGATGCAGATCAGAGAGAGTCAGGTTGACACCTGCCTTATGCTTTTCTTTGAAACCTGCGATGACCTCACGAATCACTACCGTGGATAACGGACGAGGTATCAATTTAATTGATTCCGACAGATTGTTTGAGATCAATAGTTCTTCAACTGATGGAAAGTCACGAAGACTTGTTATTTCATTTTTGGCCATAGTGACGGTCTGTATATTATTTCGGTTATTACTCTACCTACGTTTTCTAAAGACGCAGACGAACATTTATCAACTAAATCAAGATCAGTGTGCCAATAAGGATAATCAAAATCAATTATTAGAGCTGTCGGAACACCCGAGGTACTAAACGAAAGATGATCGTCGAGCACGGTATGTCGAATAGTATCCACAAACGTTGTTATATCCAATTTGGCCGCAGTCTGCCAAATCATGTCATTGAGAGCCGGATAATATTTTTGAGTAAAGACTTCTCGGAATATCTGCTGGTCGGCATCTCCAATCAAATCAACAACGATTCCAAAAAAATACTTATCTCGAATGCCACTTCTTCCATATTCCCTTGAACCAATCAGATAATGATCAGGATCACCACTCTTACCCCAGTCTTCTGCATCAACAAATACAAGATCAACATTAACAGGTGGTGGTTTCTTTAAGAAAACAGAAGCTAATTCAAGTAGCAATGCGACACCTGAGGCTCCATCGTTAGCTCCAGCTATAGGATTATCGGCCAACGCAAGATCGGTTGGGTAATCGGTACGCGGACGGCTATCGTAATGAGCTGCAATTAAGATTGCCGGTTCACCTTCTGTGACAACATAACTGCCTATCACATTGACAAGTGGTGTATCAGTCTGGGTGTAGGGGTCAAGAAATGAAACAGCCTGTGAATCAATATTTAAACCGCATCGTTCAAGATGTGTGTAAATATATTCACGTGTATCTTTCGATGCCTGAGTTCCGGGAACTCTGGGACCAAAGGCAACCTGATTACCCAAATGTATGAATGCAGCTTCACCATCAAACTGAGGAGGTGTTATATCACCGCCAGAGCATGAAAGAAAAAGAAGCGCTATTCCTATTATACTTTTTTGAATTAGCATAACATCAATTAGGATTAGACAGATCAGTAAGTCAATTGAATAATTAGAATTTGATTTCGACCCAGAACTGAAGTTCACGGGTGTGATTTAGTCTTCTTTTCAAAACATCATTGGAATCCTGCCAACGTGCAGAAACACCGCCTCTAATCTGGCGACTGAACGAATATGAGAGCGTTGGACGTACAGAAAAGTCGGATTTTTCAACCGATTTGCTAAAAGAGCCATCTGGTTGTATTATTTCACCGTCATTAGATGAATATTTCACGGTCAAATCTACAGTTGCTTCTGATTTGAACCTGATTTTCCCAAATAACGGGATAGAAATACCACCCGGAGCACTAATCGAATACTTCGTTGTAAAACTTAGGGTCTTTTTGATCGAGCGAGTTCTAGATTGAGGTTTACCGTCGGTTTGTCCAAATCTTGTCGAATTGGTTTTAGTCACACCATAAGATGACGCCAACGACATCTTGGTAAACAATCTAAAGTTCAATTGTATAAGTGGGTTTCGATTTATCGTCTCGGTAAACGCAGTTTGGAATCTCTGGGTTAAATTATAGTCTTCCTTTACCTGGCGTGAATACGATGTTCTCGGAGTGAAAACACCAATGAACCAATTGACCTGATCCTTAATAAATGGCAAGGTTGAAAACTTACTGATTGAAATAGTCAGGCTTGGCCAACTTCTGGAAATACGTTCATATTTGGTTGCTCCACCAGCTTTTTCCAAATCTCGGCTAATGCCTTCACGGTATTTTACAGTTGTTGAAATTCCACCCAATAACTTAAAGCCAGAACTCAAATCGATTGATTCAGTTTCAGTGGCCGAGGGCACTCGTGAATTCGAACCAATAAGCACATCCGGCTTGTCTTCAAGTCCAAGTCGGAAAGCCATTGATGGACGTTCGAGCATTGCCGGTGATAAACGTTTGTAACTGGTGGCATACTTGTACGAAATTGGGTTAATCCATCCTGTGAAAAATCTCAGTACAGCTAACGGCGGATCATAGAACGGCTTATCCTTCTTCTTTTCTTTGGTTTTCCCGCCACGTACATTAGAGCGGCCCCTCGGGAAACCAGCATAAGGACTGGCATTGCCTCCCAGCAAGGCTATATGCTTAAATGATCCGCTCACAGTCCATGTCCGAGAAAGAGTTCCATTGCGAGAGCGAGAAGTCCTTTCCCAGCTATCAGAATAGTTTGCCGAATAAGAAAAAGCAGCCGGGAACCAACCGATAAGTTTAGGATCATAAGTACCGCGGAACGACTGGTTATAATTTGTTTCAAGACCAATCTTTGGATTCTTAAACGACAGATTGAACAACTCAGGATCAGTTAAATCACGTTTGGTCGTGAAGTTGTATGTCATAGCAAGATTCTGAAAAAGATTATAGCTCATATTCATCTTGCCGTCAAAGTCACGTCTGAACGATGACCGACGTGATCCATCGTCGTCTTCATTAACCGAGAGTGAACGATTGAACGTTGCCGACCAGTTCAACTTCTTGGGAAGAATACCCAAGCGTGATTCCGCTGCTTTCTTTAAATATGGAATATTCTTCGTCCAGAAAAATATTGGAACTGTAACTTCTTTGGGAGGTGTCATATCGTAGCTAGCTTTGAAATTATAGTTCTCCGAAAATGTGAACGGCTTATTTACAGAGGTTCGGGTACTCCTAGTATAGGAAAAATTGATCGTCTGACGATTCAGGAAAAACGTGAAGAGCGGATTTCTTCCTCGTTTTGCAAATGATTCTCTGATTGAAACACGTTTCGTTTCATTAGTTGATCTCTCTTCAATACGTATTTCTTCGGGCAGTACGATATCGGAATTATTTCTCAGAAGTGGTGTCAAAGTTGATTTTGACATTGAATAAGATATCGGAATTTTCGCATTCCATGACCTTGGCAAAAACTTATGAAAAGACAGAGTGACACCTGCATTCATTGATTCATCGGTCGAGCCAGAGCCAAGATTATTGCTTGAACCACCTCGAGTTGCAGTTGAGAGTCCCCTGAAATACGGGTCCTTGTTCTGGTAACCAAAATTGAGCTTAATCAGATCAGCAAGCTGCACATTCAAATCCAGCCTGACAGCCGTGCCAGCATCTTTTCGTACATCGGTAACACGAAGTTCATCGAACCACACCTGGCCAGATAACGGCTCGGATGAAGTATTTGTCACACCTGCTTCAAAGAACTTTATCTCATTCAGATTAGGTCGTCCCAACACCCGATATGGAGCCGAGGCAGTATCTACAAGGGCACGAACATCTTTATGATTGCGCAAATAGGCATCCTTGAGAGCGGTGATTTCGTTAAAGTCCATATTGACATAGAATCGCTCATTCCATTCAGGCGCATCGATAGTCGTAAAATACTCATAGTAGTTGGCAGAATCCTTCCCGATGCGGAAGAAAAAGTGAATCGGTATATCGGCGGCATGATCCGGACCATGAACATACATTTCAAGACGACGATAACCTGAATAGCTTTCAACCTTGGTCAACTCTTTGTTGGTAAGACCAGTATCATCAGGCTTTAGATTCCGATACTCAAGTGAAAGAGCTCGCTGTGCTTCTGTTACATTCGTTCGTGTATCTTTATATGCTTCAACCCCTGGTGGTGGTGTGAACGATGAATTTTCTTCATCAGATACCGAAGTAACAAAAACCTTAGTTGTTGTGTCTTCCGGGAACATAGTGAGCAGAGTGTCCTGCCAGTTGGTCTGTACCAGATCCCAGGCAGCAATTTCAACTGAGGTAACCTCAGTCTCAGTTTCATCAGCTTCAAACCAAACACGAATATTATCGATTTTCGACCAGACTGGCCCGGAAGATTCACCCCCACCTTCTAATTTTGCGATTATTGTATCAACATTCAGTGAATCTGTGATCGGAATCTGGTAGGTGCGCCATCCGTCAACGTTACGAGAGTCTTCGACGAAAAATCTTGTTTCTTCAAGATCAACAGAAAATGAAAAATAAACATTATTTTCCTCAATCAACCCCTGACCAAGTTTCTCCTGATCGGGAATTCCGAGCGCATAACCATCATCTCTGTTGCCCTGCGTTCCATTGATCCATTCAAAGTGCTCAGGCGAAGTATCATTTTCTACAGAATCTCTAAAAGCTGGATTGTCATACCTTGCCTTTGGAACAGGTGGTGGCCAATCACCCTCAAACCACCAGTCATCTCCAGATGGGTCAGGATTAAGAATTTCATCATACGGCTGACCTGATCGTGATATTTCATCGCTATTAGGCTTTCCATCAAGACCTATATCCTCTTCCACAGAGACAGCTTCGTTATTATCTTTATCTTCGGTATTATCCCCTCCACTCGAGTCCACATCCTCAACGATTTCACCAAAATCGAAATGCAGTATTCCCTTCTCTCCTCGCAGCCTCAGACGCAGTAATTGCAAACGATTGGCATCAAGCTGGAAGACCGAGAAATCTCGCATAATTGATCCCCAGGATGCAGCCATTGCAATTGAGTCAGTTTGCTGAGTGAGAGTATCCCACTGAAGAACATCTGGTTTCGGAGTGAAGACAAGACGGAATGGATAGATCGGACCCTCTCCTACCTGACTCTCACTTTCATATACTTCTTCCCGAGGAATACCTGGCATTGAATGCCAGAGCAATTTGCCACGCTGGTATTTTGTAGCCGGTCTTAATGTTTCAACTTCCGGGGCCGAGCCTAATGTCCAGGCGCCACGATTCATCCCTATCGAAGTCCTGTCACCGGATGTTTCAAAATCATCAATATAAGCTTGTGAATTCACATTTGGATTAGGCCTCGAATGAGCAATTTCTCCAGAAATTGATATCGAAGATCTTGCTTCTGTCTGTACCAATGGGAGCGCATCAATTGCCGTTGTAAGGAACTGGGGAGAAACCCTAAAACTACCATCTATATCAAAAACCATCGCGCGAGTTGTTTCCATGCCAACCCGAGGTTTACGGTCCTGCGCTTTGTCGGACTTGTACAGGAATGTAGCCCCAACCTTAAAGTCTTTGCTGACATCATATTGAGCACGCAATCCCAAAAGTGTCTTTTTCTGGGTAGCTAAGAATGGAGCATATTCAAAATCAATATTAATTTCTGCATTAGGGTCTGTCGCCTGATCCGAAATCAGATTAACAGTTCCGAAATCGTATTCGATTCGATAGTCAATATCCTTCTGAAGGGGTTGACCATTCGCCGTTATCCTCTCGGAACCTTCAATAATATTAGCGCGACCTAATCTAATAGTACTGCTTCGTGTCTTGGTTGAGATCTGAATAAAATACTGTGATGCCGATGAACGTTCACTTGGTGATCTGTAATCATAAATCGTAGGAACTTTTCTCTGCAACTGCGGGGTTTTGCCACTCTTGGTATCATAAACAGTATTAGTTGCAAACGGTGTACTATCAGGTAGAATCAGAAGTCCCCATTGAGGGCCAAAATCCCAAAGATCCAAATCAATCAGATCATCAGGTATTCCTTCCTCTTTCTGGTTCTTAACATCAAGACCAACAATCGTTAAGTAAGAAGTTTTTGAGCCGTTGCTAGCTTCTTGATAGTCAAGCGATGAAGTGGAAGTCTCTCGCCCTACAAGCCCATTTAATATTTTAATTTTTAAATCTTCAGGCGATGAACCTTTGTTGATGCGATAACAATTTCTCCACATCAGCCACCATGTAGCATGGTCGGGGTCATAATTGTTTCGAGTTGCCCTTAACGATTTCAAACTAAATTTACTGTCAGAAACATTACCAATCGTATCATAACCGATGGAACCAGTTTCATCAAACCTTTCAATTTCCATATAAACGCCTACAGCGTCGCGCTTCGTACTATTGAAAATGATTAGATGCTGGTTCTTTTCCGCATTATCCCATCGCTCATACTTTTCCTGTTCGAGAAGTTTAACACGCATCGTTTCAGATGAGCCCACTTTGGTGTTGGGATTAGTATATAACGTTGCCGAATCAGAATTAAGCGAGTCTCGTGTATCCTGAATGTAAACAAACATAACACGAATTGAATCGTTTGGATTAAAGTCACCGTCATATCCGAGATTGAATATACGACCTTCTGCATATTGATAGTCACGAATAATACGAGCGCTCTGTTCACCACCGGCGGTGATTGACGCTTTTTCCGAGGAACCCTTTTCCTGCGAGGCGATAGCAGTAAGTTTAAAATCACCAACCTGAGCTTCTGCCTTTAAACCAAACAGACCTTGAATACGTGAACTGTAGCCTACAAATTTAGTATTCGGTAATCTTAAGTTCGTATTACCAGCTTCAATAGTACGAAGGACATCATCATCATCACCTTTGTAGCGCAATTGAATGCGGTTAGCTAAAGGGATATCCTGTTTGGAATCCTGTGCAACTTTGACAGAGATTTTTGATCCAATAGTACCGGTAATCTCAAACCTTGATATCTGCTCCATATTGAGTGAAGGAAATTTACTCGGTTGATTGCGATCGGTTTTGTCACTATCGACCCACGAAGAAGTACCTCTAAATGAAATACGCCTGTAACCTGACACTTTCAAGTTACCGCCACCCTCACCAAAAATACGATCAAACCTTTTAGGAAGAGCAACGCCGATAGAAAGCCCTCGACGCTTGCGTTGACTTAAGGTCTTCTGCAATGTTATCAACCCGCGGTTTCGTATTTGTGATCGTAATTTTTCGTAGAAATTCAGGTTCGCTACGTCGGTAGCATCAACCGCAATTGGAACCATCGTCGTTCCCTTACGGTACTTGACATTCATTGTAACCTGATTTAAATCATAGCTTGATCTGATGATTGATGGTTTATATTCAAGGCGTCTATCAAGTCTTGGAAAAACACTGGGGAACATCGCCACAGAATATCTATCAGGGCGAACCATATACGAAGAAACGACGTTTGAGCGAATGTCAATCGTCGGTTGAAAACCAACTCCCTGTCCGACGGCCGATGATACGACAGAGCCTGACACAAGAAGCGCAGTAGCAAAAATAACTAAGAATGTGCGAAGCGTTACAAGCAATTAAATCTTCTGACGTTTCATTTTATTAAGTCGTTAAACAGGGTTCGATAGATATCTCCCGCTAAAGGTTTCCAATTTGTATAACTTCTTCTTGAAGCTCAATATTAAATTTTTCTTTTACTTTTACCTTCATAATATCGGCCAGGGTGCGAATATCTTTTGAAGTCGCATCACCTTTATTTACAATAATATTAGCATGTTTATCAAATACTTTGGCTCCACCAACCGACAATTCTTTCACACCCGCCTCTTCAAGCAACTTTCCAGCAGCCATTTTGCCGTGTGGCTGGCTCGGATCGGGGATATTTTTAAAGAAACAACCGGCTGAATTCTCTCCCACACCGGGGTGTTTTCCCTCTCGCATCTT
>JAUVAR010000142.1 GCA_030591625.1 Candidatus Zixiibacteriota bacterium | reverse complement strand
CATCTTTGTCTTCAACATTTGAATAATCCAGCTGGAACCTGAACAGTTCATGGTCGGGACGCGAGGTCCACTTCTTCCAACGCTTCTCATAACCTACAGTAGTAAAACTCCTATTGGAAGATTTTAGATGCCTTGTCCAATTTCTCGACTGATAACCAAACGGACCAAACGGATTAGACATTGAAATATCTAAATTAGCCAAAGCAGATTCAGTCCCAATTTTGAAATCGAGATTGAATTTTGAATCCTGTCCGAGATAAGAACCGTGTACATGACCACCCAACATCAAGCCATCTGGTTCATTGTACCAGAAATCAGGCCGATAACGCAGTGCATAATGATGCAGTGGAATACGATCATACTTCATGTTATCAAGGCGTGCCTCGATAGGTGGAAGCCGACCAGACGCATTATTCAAACGATTGATATCCATCAACAAATTATCCGGATCAACAACGACCTTATCAATTCCTCGTGCAGCCTTGATTGTAAATTCGTAATCACGTTCCTTGCGACGGAACTGGTTCCATGTCGGCAACAAAATATAACCCGGCTTGGCGTAGCGCATTCCTTCGGGAGCAACTGTGTAGAACGTTGTGTCTCCCTGTTCATAGATTATAGCTACATCTATCGGAGCAACAAGATCACCAACACGCTTAATTTTGATCGTGTGCATATTCGTGCGGTCTGTTTTCCTCGTTTTCTTGCTTTCAAACGCATAGTCGAGCCGATGTTTCGTGTGGAACCATTGATCGAGATAAAGATCAAAATCGATGCCGGTTGCATCTTCCATAGAGTTCTTGAAATCATCTTCGTACGGATGCTTGAAGAACCATTTCTCACAATATTGATACATCGCCTTGAAATATGCCGGATCTCCCAAAATTGAACGAAGCGAATAATGCATTGCTGCAGACTTATAATAAGCCGAGACACGGTAAGGCCAGTACTCCATCCCCTGATCGTACGAAGTGTACATCATTGGACGATCGAGACCTTCTTTTTGCAAAAGCAATAACGGACGGAACCCACGCACATTTCGATCTTCAACATTTGGTGCGAATCGTTTTTGATAAGCTGTTCGAAAACGATTGTAGTTACCTTCACGTCCGTAGTATTTCTCCATCGCAACATGTTCCATACTCGTGGTGAAGCCTTCATCCATGAACGGTCTGTCAACCTGGTTGGAACCGACCTGCCCCATAAACCAGAAATGTCCAATCTCATGGTAGAGCAGCATACTGAACGACTTCGATGGCTCACCGCCGGAGCAGTTTGTTATCATCGGGTATTCCATGCCGCCGAAAGCATCACAGATACGAACAACCGGCCATGCATAGGGATAGTACAATTCCGAAAATGTTTCGACTGCTTCCTTGCCCAGCCTGACAGCCGAGGTCCAGCTGGCAGCTTTGTAACGAAGTGGGTAGGCCACAACTTTGACACCATTCACAGAACCCGAATCGATACACCAGTTGTTGCATGCTGTCCAAACAAAATCGTTGCAATTTTCGGCGGTATAACGCCAGCCCTTCTTTTTTGTTTTATCGAGATTTAGTTCGGGCCACTCTGCGCGTGGCTTGAGATAATTGCTAATATCTAATTTATCTCTCAGCTTTGAAGGAAGTGCTTCCTCTCGGTTCTTAAGCTCACCGGTTGCAGCAACGATCTGATCTTCGGGTGCATTGATTGTAACATCGAAGCTACCAAAATCCCCGTACGTTTCACCCCATCCCAGATACTGCGAATTGACCCATCCAACTCTCCGGTCATAGACGCAAACCTGAGGATACCAATAGGCCGCTTTGATGGTACCACGATCAACACCCATTCGCATTTTACCGGGGTCTGGTAATACTGTTGTAAAATCAAATGAGAGTTCAGTTTTCTGTCCGGGTAGAAGAGGACGAATTAAATAGACTGTAATAATCGTATTATCAAATTCAAATGATGAATAAGTATGAATTACACCGGAACGATCACGAAGCTCAAGAGAACCTTGTTCCGATGGTTTGAGCTCTTCAAGTGAATAATTATTCATTGAACGATTCTTATGATCGGCATACGACCCTTTCTGAATCGCATTCGGAAAAGCTTTAAGGTATAACTCTCGGAGGGTGTCGGGGGAGTTATTGATATACTCAATTTCGATGAAACCATCTATCGTACGCAGATCATCGGCGAGAGTAACTTCCATAACATAGTTGACTTCCTGCTGCCAATAATCATCTGCTAATAATTGAGAGGTGAAAGCGAACAGACCAATCATGCTCGCCAATAAAATAATGCTAAACTTTTTCAATTATATCGCTCCTGTCATAGAGTCGTAAATGAATGTTATTCCAAGATAAACAAGAAAACAGGCACAGGCCAGAATCAAAAACTTCAAAGCTCCCCCCATAAATAGTTTCCGCCCATTCCAAAGAAGAACTGTGACAACGGTGTACCATACAAAATCTGAGAGGATATGACCAAAGTAGAAAACTACTGGTCCTATCAAACCGAACTCTTTTGACTGCACTAAAAGAGCCAACCCAATTGTCGCCCACCAGATAAACCAGTATGGATTCACAAGCGTAGTAGTGATCCCTTTGCCGGTCAGTTTGATATTTGAATATGAGCCTGCTTCCCCACCCTGATATGTTATTTTTCCATTTAGTGTATCCCAGGCCATAGTGAAAGCCATCAAAAGCAACGCAGCTCCCCCTACCCCACCTATGATTCTAACTACAATTGGATTATCTGTTAGAAACGATACTCCCGCAAACAGTAAGACAACCACGCCGATTTCGGCAATAGCATGACCAGTCGAAATGATCGGACCAGTTTTCCAGCCTGACCGAGGAGTTTCAGCTATACCTATAGCGAGAAGCGGACCAGGCATCATAGCCCCGGAAAATCCGATTAAAAAAGAGTTCAGAAATAGTGCAAGTAATTCCATTATTTTGAAAATAACCGTTTTAGCCCGCTATTACAAGTATTAGAGGGGTCAGAATTCGACCTATTTTAAAATATGTTTTCGCTTCAGTAATTTAGAAAGTTGGCCTGTTTGACGATATGAATAAGGAAGGTTGGGCTATTCCAAAAAAATAAGGGGTTGGGTTTTGATAAAGCAAAATATATCCGCAGGTACTGAATCTATCAAAGAAAACATCATGGTTATAAGAGCCAAATTCAAGCCACTACTTGAAGAGGCCAGTTATCTTGAAGATGTTGATCGCTTAGTCGAAGCTGTCCCCCACATGCTTGATAATGTTGAAGCTATGGCCAACGAACTCAACAATGCCTACGAGATCCTCTGGTCCACCCCAAAAGAAGATTAATTTATTTTAGGCTCTTTATTTCCCTTTTAAAGCTGTTTTCGGAAATAAGTAATTAACTACAGAATATCAACGCGAAAATGGTACTGTTCGGACCATCTGAAGTCCTTCAATATTGGAGGAAGTCGAAACAAGTTCAAAACCTGCTTTAAGATAACATCCAAGTGCTTCGGAATTATCCGTTAGAAGATTTATCTGAACTTTTGTAATCGTCTCTTTGGTGGCGGCACGGTTATAGAGAAGTTCTAGCATTTGAGTTCCGAATCCATGCCCCTGTTTGAATGGATCGACTATCAGATGACAAATTTCCATCGATCTTTCCATCCTGCGATCCCAAAGCTCACCATAGGCTACCGGCTGCCCCTCGGATGAAAGAACATAGCTCTTCATATTTTTCCTCTGCCAGCTTTCAACTATATCATCAGTCGGAGGGAAATCTTTCCCTCGACAGACATGATGTAGAGTTTCCGGGGAGTTTATCCATGACCTGACTCTCACAGAGAAATCGGATGTATAAGGAATTATGTCAGCTTTGATTTCGATTCGGTTATTCATTTGATAAACCTGTTTCAATAATCTAAAAATTGATATTTGAGTTTCTATAATCTTATCGGCAGTTATTACCTATCTATCCAGATAGTAAACAATTACATCTATTGATAGAGAGTTATTGACATAGATATAAAGTGCCAAAGCGACTGTGCCGATAAATAGTGTCATGGGTATAAGAGGAAAAATATTTGATGGGTCGGTAAACTATATGATAAATAGCTACGACGACTTAAAAGATGTCATCATGACAGTTGAAAAGCTAATTGCAGAAACCCATTCCGTCCGCAATAAGACAATTCTGCGAGAAAGCTGCGCGATGTCTATAACCCCTCTAAAAGATAGACTTGGATTTATACTTCGGATAAACCTGCACGAATCAATCATCGAAGCTATGAAACTACCTGCTTCTTCATCCACAGACTTTAAATAGCTTATTCAACCGTAACAGATTTAGCAAGATTCCTTGGCTGATCAATATGACAGCCTCTTTTAACTGCAATATAATATGAGAGCAGTTGCAATGGAATGACCGATAGCAATGGAGTTAGCAGTCGATCGGTCTCAGGAATATAAATTACGTGGTTCACACGTTCTGCAATTTCGGTATCACCTTCGGTTGCAATCGCTATTACCTGACCACTTCGAGCCCTTACTTCTGCAATATTAGACATTACTTTGTCATAGACCGGGTCTTTCAGCGCAATAACTACAACCGGCATTTTATCGTCGATCAAGGCTATAGGGCCATGTTTCATTTCGGCAGCCGGGTAGCCTTCGGCATGAATGTATGAAATCTCTTTGAGCTTTAGAGCCCCTTCAAGAGCGACCGGGAAGTTGATTCCACGTCCAAGATATAAGAAATTGTCAGCATTATAATATATATCAGCAATCTTCTTGATAGTTTCATCGTTTGCCAGGATTTTCGCAACCTGCGAAGGTATCTCTTCAATCTTCTGAATCAATTCCTGACCCCGTTGTACCGAGACCTGTCTCATACGACCCAGAAGTGTCGCTATCAGCGTTAATACCATCACCTGCGAAGTAAACGCCTTGGTGGATGCAACCCCAATCTCAGGTCCGGCATGAATAAAGACACCACCATCGGAACCTCTCGCAATAGAAGAACCAACGGAATTGACCACTCCAAGCACCGTACAGCCACGTTGTTTTGCTTCGCGCATAGCAGCCAGAGTATCGGCCGTTTCGCCAGATTGACTAATCGCAATCAAGATTGTCTTTTCATTTATAATTGGTGATCGATATCTAAATTCTGATGCATATTCTACTTCGACAGAAATCCGAGCAAGGTCTTCAATCAGATATTTTGCTATCAATCCAGAATGCCATGATGTGCCACAAGCTGTAATAATTACTCGATCGACATTCAACAATTCTTCTCTATGCAGATTAAGGCCGGCCAGACGAGCGTTACCTTCATCAAAGTTTAATCGTCCTCGAATTGCATTATTAAGAGTTGTTGGCTGCTCATGAATTTCCTTGAGCATAAAGTGGTCGTAACCACCCTTTTCTATTTCATCCAATGACCAATTGATATCTTGTATCTGAGGGGAAATATGAACTTTATCAATCGTTGTAATATCATAGCTGTCAGAAGTAACAGTTGCAATCACACCATCTTCAAGATAAACAACCCGATTGGTATGTTTGAGCATTGCCGAAACATCAGATGCAACAAAGTTTTCATCCTCGCCATGACCAATTACCAGAGGTGAACCCATCTTGGCGGCTATAATCATATTTGGGTGTGCCGTAGAAATAACTGCAATACCATACGTACCTTCAACCTGCGTAAGAGCAATTCGTACCGCCTCGGTTAAATCTCCCGTATAGTAGCTTCTAATAAGATGGACCAGAATTTCGGTGTCTGTGTCAGTTCGAAAAACACAACCTGTTTGGGCTAAGTATTCTTTGAGCGTACGGTAATTTTCAATAATACCATTATGAACTAAAGCAATGTCACCATTCGTATCAATATGAGGATGTGCATTTACTTCGTTAGGTTCTCCATGAGTCGCCCATCTCGTATGAGCTATGCCATGCGAGCTTACAATCTCTTCTTCTCCAAGAACCGCTTCGAGCTCTTTAATTTTCCCAACCGACTTGGAAACTGTCATTCCGTCAGATGTAACCATCGCCAAACCTGCCGAATCATACCCCCGATATTCGAGCCGCTTCAAGCCATCGAGTAAAATCGATTGAGCCTGCTTGCTACCTACATATCCTACTATTCCGCACATAAATAATTCCCAACTCTATTTGAAATACTCAGCCACCTGCCTGCAAAGGCTGGAGGTTTTTTTCTGATTATTTGTTTCCACTATCAATCTATATATCGGCTCGGTGTTGGAAGTCCTCAATTGCAGCCAGCCATCATCAAAATCAAATCTGAGACCATCCTCACGATTTATACGACATTTCCCGAGAATTTTGACGGATTCTTTTTCGAATCTTTTTAATCTCTTGCCAAAGTCACCCGGAAGCGGCGCCTTGGTCTTTATATTATAATACCGAGGGAAAGTTTCTACAAGTTCTCCAAGAGTCCGTTTTTCTCGGGACATAGCCGACATCACAAAGGCTGCCGCCACCAAACAATCCCGACCGGCATGGAATTCGGGGAAAATCACACCACCATTGCCTTCTCCCCCAATCACCGCCTTACGCTTATGCATCAAGGCAATTACATTTGCCTCGCCTACTTTGGCATAATGAACCTGCGAACCAAAAGTCTTGGCTATATCGGCAGTTGTTCGTGAAGTAGAAAGATTGATAACTGTCGGACCTCGGCGATTTCTCAATACTTCCATGACAGCAATAGTCAGCGTCAATTCTTCTGAAATAGCCTGGCCGGTTTCATCGATCAGGGCCAAACGGTCGGCATCTGGATCGCAGGCAAGTCCAACATCGGCCTTATGTTTTTTGACCGCGCGAGCTAATGATGAAAGGTTTTTGGGAGTCGGTTCGGGTGTATGTACAAAATTGCCATCTCCCTTGCAGTTCATTCT
>JAUVAR010000296.1 GCA_030591625.1 Candidatus Zixiibacteriota bacterium | reverse complement strand
CCGCAAAAGATTCTTTCTCTTTCTAAAGATATTACTGTGCGTGGATACTTCTATGCGCAGATGCATGACACCTCACGCTGTCTTGGATGCTGCATTTGTGCGGTTATTTGTCCCGATGCAGCAATTTCTGTTCACACGAACGGAACAGCCTTTGCCCTTTTTGAATACTAATCGACGACTGAAGTAAGGATTCTGATATATGGCTAAGATTTTGATGAAAGGTAACGAAGCGATTGCCGAGGCGGCTATCCGAGCCGGTGGCAAGCATTACTTCTGTTACCCGATCACACCACAGACCGAAGTCGCCGAATATCTTGCCCGAAGAATGCCCGAAGTGGACGGTGTCTTCCTGCAGGGCGAAAGCGAAATTGCAGTTGGTAATATGGTGTTTGGTGCGGCTGCAACAGGCAAGCGAGTTTTCACATCTTCTTCATCACCCGGTATTTCACTGATGCAGGAATCATTGTCATACATTGCAGGTGCACAGCTACCAGTTGTTATATTGAATGTCATGCGCGGTGGTCCGGGACTTGGTGGAATTCTACCAGCTCAATCAGATTATTTCCAGGCGGTCAAAGGTGGCGGACATGGTGATTATCGTATTATTTGTCTCGCCCCATCAACAATCCAGGAAGCGGTTGATCTGACGATTGAAGCGTTTTACATCGCCGACAAATATCGTAACCCGGTTATGATTATTGCCGATGGTATGATCGGTCAAATGATGGAACCGGTTGAATTTCCCGATGAAATAAATGAACCGGAACTTCCTCCCAAGACATGGGCTGCAACAGGCGCAAAAGGTCGTGAGCCGAATATTATTAAGTCGCTCTATCTCGATCCACTTAGACTCGAAGACAATTCTATTGTGCTCTACAAAAAATATGAAGAAGTCAAAAAGAATGAAGTCAGGTTTGAGAATTACAAAGTTAACAAGAAAAATAAAGTTCTGATCGTTTCATACGGCACTATGGCTCGCATCTGTCAGACAGTGATAGATGAACTTGAAGCCGAGGATATTTCAGTCGGTCTCTTCAGACCGATCTCCCTCTTCCCATATCCAGAGGCAGCTCTCAAAGAAGAAGCAGATCGAGCTAATATCAAAACTGTTCTGACGGTTGAAATGAGTATGGGACAGATGGTCGAGGATGTTGAACGAGTTGTTAAAGGTGCAAAACCGGTTAAGTTCTTTGGACGTACCGGCGGAATCGTTCCAACTCCCGATGAAGTCAAAGAACAAATCAAATATTTACTGCGCTCCGAGAGTGCTAAAGGATAAAGGCGGAATAGATGGAAGAACAATCCAAAACAATTTTTGACCGCCCCGAATCCTTACGTGATGTTGTCACCCACTACTGCCCCGGCTGTACGCATGGTATCATTCATCGTCTGGTGGCCGAAGCACTTGATGAACTCGGACTCCGCGAACGAACATGCGGTGTAGCACCGGTAGGCTGTTCGGTCCTTTGTTATAATTATTACAACTGTGATTTCCTGGAAGCACCACACGGACGTGCCCCGGCTCTCGCAACCGGCTTCAAACGACTAAGACCTGACATGATTGTGTTTACCTATCAGGGTGATGGTGACCTTGCATCTATCGGCATGGCGGAAATTATTCATGCTGCCAATCGTGGGGAAAAGTTCACGACCATCTTTGTTAACAATGCGATTTATGGTATGACTGGTGGCCAGATGGCACCCACAACGCTTGAAGGACAGATTACATCGACCTGTCCGAACGGACGAAATCTTGAAGATGTTGGCCATCCGATTCGTGTCTCTGAATTGCTTGCAACCCTTGCAACTCCTTCATACATCGAACGAGTCTCGGTTCATTCACCTATGCATATCATCAAAGCGAAGCGTGCTATCAAAAAAGCTTTTGAGCTGCAGGCAGAAAATAAGTGTTTTACAATGATTGAAGTCCTTTCGACCTGTCCAACTAACTGGGGAATAACACCAGGAGACTCACTTGACTGGGTAGAAAAGAATTTGCTTGCATACTATCCGCTCGGTGTCAAAAAACGCCCCGATCAGGGAGATAAATAATGTCTCAGTATGAAGTAACATGGGCCGGTTTTGGCGGTCAGGGTGTGATGGTCGCAGGTCAGCTTCTCGCCTATACAGGTATTGCCGAAGGAAAACAGATAGTTTGGATTCCTTCGTACGGACCAGAGATGCGAGGCGGAACAGCTTACTGCACCGTTGTTGTGTCAGACCGACGGATAGGCTCACCAATTATTCGTTTTCCACAGGCTGCAGTTGTGTTTAACAGACCATCATTTGATAAATTTACACCGACAATAAAACCGGGCGGACTTCTGGTTGTTAATTCATCCTTAATTGATGTTACAACAGAACGTGATGACCTAACAGAAATTCTTGTCCCCGCCAACCAGATGGCAATGGAAGCAGGATCACCGAAGGTCGTTAATATTGCAATGCTTGGCGCATTCATTGGAGCATGCGAAATTGTTTCCTTGGATAATGTCAAGAAGACACTCGAAGATAAGCTTGGTAAGAAAAAAGATCTTTTGGGTATCAACATGAAAATACTTCAAGCCGGATATGATCTGGCTAAGAATACAATCGCCGGGAGAGCGACTAGTGAATCATGATTTTTCAAAACTTCCTGAACTAATAGAACGCCACCCCAAAACGCCAGAATCGTTGATCGGTGTGCTTCAGGATATTCAACGTGAATATAACTATCTGCCATGCGAGGCTCTGACTGAAACCGCAAAGATGCTTGAACTTCCACTTAGCAAAGTCTTTTCGGTCGCCACATTTTATAATGCCTTTAGTTTGAATCCAAAGGGTAAGAACTTGGTTAGAATCTGTGTCGGCACTGCCTGTCATATTCGTGGTGCGGCAATAATTCAGGATCAACTAGAACATGAACTGGGTATCGCCTCCGGAGAGACGACCGAAGACCTTAATTATACGCTCGAAGTTGTCTCCTGTGTAGGGGCTTGCGCAAGGGCTCCCGTGGTTACTATCAACGAGAAATATTTCGGCTCCGTGAATCCGAGCAGGGCCAAAAAACTACTGAAGGGCAAGAACTGATGGGCATCACCTCATGTCAGCAACTGAAGCAGTTGCAGAAAGATTACGGCACCGCCCGGGACAAACTTAAGAAGCGTGTCATCGTCTGCTGCGGAACCGGATGCCTGGCCAACGGTGCCGCTGAAATTGTGGAAGCATTTCATAAAAGCATCAAAGAGAATAAGGTAAATGGGCTCACGGTAGAGGCGGTCAAAGAAACTGGATGTCATGGGTTCTGCGAACAAGGCCCGCTGGTAGTTATTGAGCCGGAAGGGACGTTCTATACCCGAGTCAAACCGAAAGATGTCGAGCAGATTATTGAGCAATCAATCTCCGACAGTAAGATAATTGAGCGGCTGCTTTTCAAAAACCCGGTCACTAAGGAACGGATCAAGAAGTATCCTGATGTACCGTTCTTCTCGCACCAACAGCGGATTGCTCTGCGCAACCTTGGCAAGATTGCGGCCAACGATATCAAAGAATATAT
>JAUVAR010000286.1 GCA_030591625.1 Candidatus Zixiibacteriota bacterium | reverse complement strand
GTAATTAATGCGACATCTTTTTTTACACATTTATCCATTGCAGTATCAATTAAATTTTGTGCTCCCAAAACATTAGTTTTGATCGCTTCAAATGGATTGTATTCAGCGGCCGGTACTTGTTTAAGTGCGGCCGCATGAATAACATAATCAACCCCCTCCATAGCCCTCATTAACCGCTCTTTGTCACGGACATCGCCAATAAAATAGCGCATCTGTGGATATTTTTGTTCAGAGAATATCAATGCCATTTCGTATTGCTTGAGTTCATCACGTGAATAAATGATTATTCGACGCATATCCGGATATTTGTTTATCAATGTTTCGACAAGTTTCTTACCAAATGAACCGGTTCCACCGGTGATCAATACTGATTTTCCTGTAAGCATCTAAAATCCCTTCCGGGTTATGTAATTATCTGATTGATTGAAATTAATACCACACAAGGATACGAATTGATAAACAGAACAAGCCGATGACAGACTTAACCTTCTGTCACCGGCATGTTCGAAAATCTTACTTGTTGAGTCCTGTACGACCATTTGTAGCATTTCATCCTTGTGCTAATAGACGACACATCCTTGCGTCGCATTCATGTTGACAACCTTAGCTATATCAAAAGGTGTGCCAACTCTGCTCGAATAAAGTTATCGACTGGCGTAGCAACAACTTAAGTCACACATTAGGATTATTTATGATCAGATATGCCCGTTTGTTTGATTGATTCAGGAAATGATTTCTTCCTGAGTGCGAAAAATGATTCCGCATAGCTGCTCTGTATTAGTCTAAGATTTTGAACTTTGAATCAACGTCATCTTCGTGACGGATTTCATCAACTGGAGACTTTTTGCCTTCTCCGGCATAAAGTCGATTCGGTGCATTGAAAACTATGCCATCATGCTGACCGATATTTTTATAAGCATGAACAACACCAGGTGGAACTATTGCCATCAAAGGTTTTTTCTCGCCACCATCAATTGTCATATGCTCGCCAAATGTTTTTGAATCTTTACGATTATCCCAAAGATAGAGCCTGAACATAGAAGACCCTACAAAACAAAACAAATCAGTTTGATCAACATGCTCATGAGGTCCACGCACTACACCAGGTTTGGTCATTGAGATATAACTCATAACCGGAAATTCCGATTTTTCAATTTCATCATGACGGTATAGCTCAATCAACCATCCACGTTCATCGGTAAAATTGCTCAGCTCTCTTATCTTAACACCCTCAATATTGACATCTACTGACAAAATAATTCTCCATCTTTTTCAAGACATGCTTTTAAAGCTATATTGTAATCTCGCATAATATTTATACCGGCAACTTTTAACCGTTTGTTTTCAAGAGTTGACCTGGGAGGCCGTTGTGCCGGACGTGGATATTCTAAAGATGTACAAGGCTCAATCTCGACTTCCATATTAGAAAAGTTAAATATATCACAGGCGAACTTATACCATGTCGTTTCTTTCGATGATGTAGCATGTACCACACCAGTCATTTCTGATTCTATAAGCTTTTCTGTCTGCCTGACAATCTCTTCTGTCCAAGTTGGATTACCAAACTGGTCATTGACAACTCGTAGTGTGTTAACTTCTTCACCAGATTCTCGTCGTTCTATTTGAGCTTTACCGAGCTTCAACATCGTGCGTACAAAATTCTGACCATGCTTGCCATACACCCATGCGATACGAATAATCAAACTATTTTCAATTGTCTCACGCACAGCTATCTCACCTGCAAGCTTTGATCGTCCATAGACTGTCATGGGGCCGACTTTATCATCTTCGACATAAGCACTATCTTTGGTTCCATCGAAAACATAATCAGTCGAATAATAAAACAACCGAGCACCAACTTCCAAAGCAGCACACGCAATGTTTTTAGTTCCGACACCATTAATCATCATTGCTTTTTCTTCGTTTGATTCACACTCATCAACAGCAGTATAAGCAGCCGCATGAATGACAAGGTCAGGTCCGATTCTCTTGACGACACGATTTAGATCTGTCGCGGAACAGATATCGACATCTTCTATGTCAATCCGTGTCACTTCGTATGATGAGCCCAACATGGCTACAAGATCATTTCCAAGCTGACCATTTGCCCCTGTGACTAATATCTTACCAGGTTTTGCCATCTACTTCTTGCAAAACTCCATTTAGATAATCGCGGTAACTGTTGTTGGCCATATTTTCAATGATTGATGCAAGCTGATCACGGTTGATATAACCCATCCGGAATGCAATTTCCTCTATACAGGCGATCTTCTGACCCTGCCTCTTTTCAATTGTGGAAATGAAATTCCCTGCCTCCAACAAACTCTCGTGTGTTCCGGTATCAAGCCAGGCGATGCCACGACCGAGCCTGACAACAGACAACAGCCCTCTATCTAAAAAGACTTTGTTCACATCTGTTATCTCGAGTTCACCTCGAGCCGATGGCGTAAGTTCTTTTGCTACCTTTACGACATTATTGTCATACAGATAAAGACCTGTCACAGCATAATGCGATTTAGGTTTTTCAGGTTTCTCTTCTATCGAAAGTGCAGCACCTTTTGAATCGAATGCAATAACCCCATATCGTTCCGGATCATTGACATAATATCCAAAAACTTTCGCGCCACCATCGAAACTACGAGCTTCACGAAGGAAGTCATAGTTACCATAAAATATATTATCGCCAAGAATAAGTGCAACAGGCTCATCTCCGATAAATTCTTCACCAACTAAAAAGGCCTGTGCAATTCCCTGAGGTTTAGGTTGTACTTTATAACGGATACGAATACCAAGATCTGATCCATCACCTAATAGCTCTTCAAATTTTGGTGTATCCAGAGGTGTCGAAATAAGAAGGACGTCATCTATCCCAAACATCATCAGTGTTGAAAGCGGATAGTAAATCATCGGTTTGTCGTAGATCGGCAACAATTGTTTGCATGCCACCTGAGTTACCGGGTAAAGCCGTGTGCCACTCCCACCCGCAAGAATAATTCCTTTTCGTAAATTCAAAGACATCTGATTCCTTATCTATTACTGTACATCATATCGTAATATTTTTTATAGTCACCGCTAACACATCGCTGCATCCATTCATCATTGCCGAGATACCATCTGATTGTTTTCTCTAAACCGCCCTCAAAATCATGAGCCGGTTCCCAACCAAGTTCACTTTTAATAAACGACGGATCAATCGCATAGCGACGGTCGTGTCCCGGACGATCTTTCACGTACGTTATCAACTCTTCCCTCACCTGCCCGCCAAGCATTTTATCGAGATAACTACAGAGTGTTTTAACAATTACAATATTTTCAATCTCATTATGTCCCCCCACACAATAGGTCAAGCCTGCTTTCCCCTTATGAAAGACAAGATCAATCGCCTCACAGTGATCCTGAACATAGAGCCAGTCGCGCACCTGTTTGCCGTCGCCATAAACAGGGAGTGGTTTTCCATTTTTGGCGTTCTGTATCATTAATGGAATTAGTTTTTCAGGAAATTGAAATGGACCATAATTATTAGAACAATTGGTTGTAACAATATCCAAACCGTACGTTTTATGATAAGCCCTGCACAGATGATCGGCCGACGCTTTCGAGGCAGAATAAGGCGAGTTAGGTCTGTAACGACTTGTCTCGGTAAAATATCCTTCGGCTCCAAGTGAACCATATACTTCGTCGGTTGATACCT
>JAUVAR010000247.1 GCA_030591625.1 Candidatus Zixiibacteriota bacterium | reverse complement strand
TTGCCCGGTGTTATCAGCAAGCGTTCTATAGAGAAAACAAACAGGTAATTATAAATGTCAGATTCAAAAATAGCAAAGACTGCAACTTTGGGTGATCGGACTACTTGTGGTAGTTTTTGTGTCATTGGTGAGAATGTAAAAATCGGTAACAACTGCGAAGTTGGCAACCGGGTTATTATTCATGATGATGCAATTATTGGTGACGATGTTCGTATAGATGATGGCGCGATAATTGGCAAACTGCCTATGAAAGCGGCCAACTCGGCGGTAACAAAAGAGCAGGAACTTCCTGCCTGTTCTATTGGATCAAATTGTATCATCGGTACAAACGTTGTTATTTATCGAGGATGCACAATCGGACAAAAAGTATTGGTCGCAGATCTTTCAACGATCAGAGAAAATGTGTCGGTTGGTGATTTCACAATTGTTGGTCGTGGGGTTGCAATTGAAAATTTCTGCACGATTGGTCGTTATGTTAAGCTCGAAACGAATGTATATATAACCGCTTATTCAACAATCGAAGATCGTGTTTTTGTCGCCCCGTGTGTAGCAACATCAAATGATAATTTGATTGGAAGAACACCGGAACGATTCGATAAATTTAGAGGCATTATAGCCCGTAAGGGTGCACGTATAGGTGTTAATGCAACGATACTGCCGGGTGTAACGATTGAAGAGGATGCTTTGGTGGCCGCAGGTGCGTTGGTAACTCGTGATGTCCCCGCAGGGAAAATAGTTGCCGGAGTTCCGGCCAAAGTTTTTCGGGATGTTCCCGATGATCAATTGCTAAAAAATCAAGGATGGAAAGATAAATAGAAAATGGCTGTTCCCCTATTAGACTTAAGCAGACAGTATTCTTACTTAAAAGATACAATGGATAAGGCTGTGCTTGATGTGCTCGACCATGGTCGTTTTATTCTTGGACCCGAAGTGACCGAGCTTGAAGAAAAAGTTGCTGAACTGAGTGGTGTGAAATTTGGAATTGGTGTCGCCTCCGGGACCGATGCACTGTTAGTTGCGCTGCGTGCGTGCGATGTTGGACCGGGCGATGAAGTTATCACTACAGATTTTTCATTCTTTGCCTCTGCGGGAACAATATCCCGTCTTGGTGCAAACCCGGTACTTGTTGATATAGATCCTGATACATACAACATTGATGTAAATAAAATTGAGTCGGCGATCACCGACAAAACAAAAGTAATTATGCCTGTCCATCTGTACGGCCAGATAGCTGACATGGATATGATTCTTAAAATTGCTAAAAAGCATAACCTTAAGGTTGTTGAAGATGCGGCTCAGGCGATAGGTGCCGAGTACAAAGAGAGACCGGCCGGCTCATTCGGTGATTATGGTTGCTACTCATTCTATCCATCGAAAAACCTTGGTGCCGGTGGTGATGGTGGCATGGTTGTTACAAATACCCTAGAAAATTATAAACTCTGTCGTTCTTTGCGAGCACACGGCGAGAATCCAAAATATTATCATCGCATTGTTGGGTATAATTCCCGTCTTGCTACAATTCAGGCGGCGATGCTTCTGGTAAAGTTACCATACCTGCGGGAATGGTCAGAGAAACGGCGGGCTCATGCAAAAATTTATAACGATGCATTTGAAGGAATAGCCGGAATTAAACGACCGGTTGTGGCATCGTATTCTAATTTCCATATCTATAATCAGTACACTCTCGCCTCGAATAAACGAGATGCAATCTGCGAAGGTCTGCATAAGGCTGGTATTGGCAATTGTATTTATTATCCAGTACCGTTCCATGCTCAGGATTGTTTTGGATCGTTAGGTTATAACTCATCGCAATTTCCGGCTTCTTTGAAAGCGTCGAAGGAAGTATTTTCGATTCCAATTTATCCTGAGATGACCGAAGCCGAACAAAGTGAAGTGATTAAGACAGTTATCAAATTAAGTAAGTAACTTGTTATTGGGCGTTCATAGAACTGGTAGCGCGAGGCTTAAGTGGCATCACACAGAATAGTAATATTCGGCTGGTCTGATTCTGTTCATATACAGCGTTGGACTAAAGCGCTTGCCGGTAGAGGTCTGCAAATCAGATTGATATCTTTGGATGGCCAGACTCATGGGCATGTTGAAACGAAGATTCTCCCACGCAAAGGTAAATTAAGCTATATCTTAAGAGCAGGTGAGGCGGCCAAACTTGCTTTGGAGTTTAAACCTGATCTGGTTCACACTCACTATGCGTCCGGCTTTGGTATCTGGGGGAGAAAAACAAATCATTCACCGCATCTTCTTTCTGTTTGGGGTTCGGATGTTGTCGATGTACCTCGTTCAATGTTTGGAAGATTTCAGGTTAGAAAAACACTTCGCCAAGCCGACCATATTAGTGCCACGAGCGAGTTTCTTAAAAGACGCTGTGAAGAGCTCCTGCCCGGTTCGGAGAAAAAAATCACAGTTATTCCGTTTGGGGTCGAATTACCAAAAGTTCCAACAAACGAACCTGATAGTCCGGTACGGTTGCTTTTCTTAAAGAAACATCTCAAACGGTATGGACCAGATGTTTTGTTAAGGGCGTTTGCTGTCGCATCAAAGCAGGTGCCATCGCTTTGTATGACGATGGCTGGAGATGGTCCAATGCATGAGGAGCTTGTTGCTCTGACTAACGATCTTCATATTTCAAAACAGATAGATTTTCCCGGATTTGTCCCGAATGAACAAGCTCACAAACTAATTGAAAAATCTCATATTATTGTTATGCCGTCACTTGAAGAAGCGTTTGGGGTAGCAGCAATTGAGGGTTCAGTTCATGGCCGTCCGGTTATTGCTACGACAGTTGGTGGTATCCCCGAAGTCATATGCGACGGTCAAAGTGGGATATTGGTTCCACCTGATGATGTAGATGCTCTTGCGACCGCTATTATAAAACTTGCCTCCGACAAAGAACTTAGGAATAGTATGGGGCAGGCCGGGAAAAAGATTGTCTGCGAACAGTACCTTTGGGATAACTGTGTTGACCGGATTGTTGCACTGTATGACAGGTTGATAAATGAAAAAAAATAAAATACCACTTTACGATATCAAACTCGATAACCGCACTATTGCAGGTGTCAGAGATACACTCAAAGAGGGATGGCTTTCTTCCGGTAGAAACGTAACAGAGTTTGAACGGTCGGTGGCAAAAGAGCTTGGGGTCAAGCATGTTGCTGCCGTCAATTCGGCAACACTGGGGCTTTGGCTTTCGCTGAGAGCTCTTGGAATTGGTGAGGGCAGTCAGGTCATTACTAGCCCATTTACATTTATTGCAACTATTGAGGCGATTTTACATGCAGGCGCAGAGCCTATTTTTGCAGATATCGATCCTGACACGCTGTGTATTGATCCTGATGAAGTAGCTCGTAAAATCACGCGCCAAACTGGCTGTATCATGCCTGTTGATATTGGTGGACAGCCATCGGATTATAAGACTCTGGTACAAATGTCATGCGATTTGAGAATTCCAATTATTGCCGATGCGTCACATTCCTTTGGGACGAAGATCGGTAAAAGATCGATTGCAAAATTTGCTGATATGACGATTTATTCATTCCATGCAACCAAAAACCTGACCTGTGGTGAGGGGGGGATAGTTGTTTCAAAAGTTAAACCGCTGGTCGATTATATAAGACAGTCTGCCTCGCATGGTATAAATAGAACTGCTTATCAACGGCGTGTTCAAAACTCAGTCGGTTATGAAATCCCGGAGTTCGGATTCAAAGCTAATATGTCCAATGTTCATGCAGCGATAGGCTTAGGACAGCTCGCAAAGTTTGAGAAAAACCAGAAGCAAAGAACTGCCATTGCCGAGAGGTACAGACGCAATCTAGCGCAATTCTCGGAGATGTTCGAAATCCCCGAACCGGGGCGAGGTATCACCCATGCCTGGCATCTTTATATTATCAGACTGCATTTGTCCGCATTGAAAATTGACCGTGACAAGTTTATTGCTCTCATGTCACGGCGGGGAATCGAGTGTGGGGTTCATTTTAAGCCGGTTTACGAATTCGAGTGTTTTAGAGGTTCCGGTTTAAAAGGACAGTATTTCCCAAATACTGCGTATGCAGGTGAGAGGGTTGTATCATTACCGATTTATCCAGGACTGAAATTATCCGAAGTTGACTATATCTGTGAAAATATCGAATCGATAGTGCGAAAACATCGCACTTAGATTGATCAGTTTCTAAATTTTGGGGACTTGTACATCCGGTTCTAATTTTGTATTTATAATGTATGCCAGCTAATCTGCCACCACAATACTATGAGCTCGAACGGACCTACAAAAGTGAGT
>JAUVAR010000110.1 GCA_030591625.1 Candidatus Zixiibacteriota bacterium | reverse complement strand
GGATGGTCAGACGCAATCTACTTGTCTCAAGATGAGACTCTCGATCAAGAGACAGACATACTTTTGGAAATGGTTGCAGGGTGGCATCCTATTTTGTTGCCGGGCCAAAGTGATACGGTAACTGCAAGCTTCACCCTTCCAGATACTACAGGTAGCTGGTATGTCATTCTTCTACCCGAAGCACATGGATGGATACCTGTATCCGGCTTTACACTTGGTACGGCTACACTAACAATTATACCAATACCTCCGGCCGATTTGGAAGTTACTCGTGTGATCGCCTATACTTCAACTGAGGCCGAGCCTCTTGATTCTGTTGAGTCTGGCTACACTATGCATGTTGTTTACGATGTCACAAATCAAATGCTGGACTCCACTTCGACGACTTCCTGGACGGATGGAATTTTCTTGTCCAGGGACAGTGCGCTTGATCTGGGAGAAGATGTATTGGTCGGAACAGTCGAGTATTCCGGCAATCTCCTCAGTAATACTTCTTACACAAATGAAGTGACTTTCGCCGTTCCGAACGAACTCTCTGGTAGTCATCTTGTCTTGATAGTGACTGATTATGGAGAGACGGTTGACGAAGGCACATTTGAAGATAACAACACAGCTATTTCAGGTTTATTCACTGTCTGGCGTGACCCCGTTGATTTGGAAATGTGGATTCCAACACTGCCAATTGATGTTTTTTCAGGTACTACTGTTGAAGCAGAATTTCTTATCCAAAACCTTGGACCTGGTAGAACCGCAGCTACAACCTGGACGGACAGAGTTTACTTATCTTTAGATACCGAGCTGGATAGAGGTGTGGACATACAAGTAGCCGAGTACTTTTACGATTTGGGTACTCTTTCGAGTACCGACGATTGTTTTGGCTGTTTGAAGTCATATCAATGGACTGCATTGATCGAATTACCCGACGAGGTATTTGATTTGGAGACCGACGAGTGGTACATTCTTTACAATATAGACGACAACGACGAAGTTGTTGAGGAGAGGCCCGACACAGCAGATAATTACATGGCCGAATCGAATAATCTGTACAGTGAACGATTCCCAATTGCACTAACTACACCGCCTTGCTTGAGCGCATGGCTTGATATTGCCGATACGACCTTTGCGGGGGATCCTGATTTTGCGGTTGTCACCTACGGTAGCAATAAAGGATTTGGGTCCGCTTACTCTCCTACTGGATGGTTTGACAATATATACTTTTCTACTGACGCCATTCTTGATGTTGAGACCGATCCGTTACTGTTATCCCAACATTGGACAGATACTTTGTTACCTTTCCTGACCAACGTTGTGGCCCATACTGTAGCGATACCAGATGTTACACCAGGGGAGTACTATCTGATATTCAGTGTTGATCATGATGACGCAATTTTCGAGCATACTTGTGGTCATGATAATATTTTTCCAAAACTTCTTACGCTCATCGAACCTGACTGGGATGATTTGGAAGCTCCTAATCTGATAATACAAGCTGCCTACGCTGGTAACCAATCTGAAGCAGACACCGTAGCCGTCATGGCTGGTGACACAACGACTGTATGGTGGGTAGTACTGAACAATAGCACTTACCCAACCTATCCAGATATAACGAGTTGGGTAGATGATATTTATCTAAATCCGACCGAGCCATTTGGTTCACCCATTATGTACGAGCTTGATAGCAGGACTCACTTTGGATCGCTTGCCAATATAGTGGGTTGCTCATATCCCAACACTTCCGGGATTGGCGACGAATGTTGGTACGAAGATTCAATGGTTATTATCATACCCGACACGGTGCCTTCCGGACTGTACAGGCCAATAATCCAGACTGATGCGATTGGAGCATTGCTTGAGTCCGACGAAGATAATAGTGCTGGTGGGTTTGTGCCCTCCGTTTTATTGGTTGATTACAGCCCGCCGGACCTCACTGTCTCTAATGTCACCGCACCGGTATCGGCATACGCAGGTCAGAACGTCACTGTTGCATTTGATGTGATTAATAATGGTGTTGGTCCGGTTCACAACTCCGCCACTTCGTGGCGGGATGCAATTTACTTATCCAAAGATCAGATATTGGACGAAACAGATGTGTTAATCTTTAGCTGGGAGAAACCCTGGATACGAATGGAACCGGGACCGACCGGTTATACTATGGCTACCCCATTTGTACATATTCCGTCTGGCCTGTCGGGTCCGTATTACTTTATTGTAGAAACAGATATGAATGATGAAGTCTATGAGGGAGAGGGCGAAGGAAATAATTATCTTAGATCTACCACGGCATCGACAATAATCCTCCGTGATCCTGCCAACCTTGAAGTAACATCAATTGTTCCGCCGGTGAGTGTAATTGCGGGAGAGAATACTTTTGTTAATTGGACTGTACAAAATACAGATGTTACCGATGTGATTGGTCAGTGGACTGACGCAGTTTACCTTTCTCTCGATCCAGTTTGGGACTACGAAGATCCAGTCATTGGAACTTTAGAATTAATAGCTACGCTACCGGCCGGGGAGAAGTATGAAAGTACATTGTTGTTTGATGTTTCAGATTTTATTGGAAACCTTGTTAGTGATGTGCCGGGCGTTGTTCCGGGTGATTACTATGTGATTGTCAAGGCAGACATATATAATCAGATCAATGAAACCAATGAATCAGACAACGAAGCAACGGCCTTGACTACATCGGGAGTTGATGTTCGTGAGTTGACGTTTGATACGCCTTATGTTGATTCGATTCCGGGTGGAGGTCGAAGATTCTACAAAATTACTTCTCCAGCTGACGAAGATATCAGAATTAATTTCCAGGATCATATGGTGAATAATCTTGGAGGATTCGGTGAACTGTTCGTGATGTTTGAAGATGTTCCGGATAGAATAATATACGATTATAAGAATGACGATCTGTCGCCTGACGTGGTAAGTGTTACCGTCCCGTCAACTAGTGCTGGAATTTACTATGCGATGGTTTATAATCTGAGTCCGGATACGGGACGTTTTGATATCAGTGCGACGGTGCTTGAATTGGTGGTTGATAGCCTAAGCCCAAGTGAATTTGGGGTAGATGGGTATATTACAACAATGATTACTGGAGCAAAATTTGATACGACTTTTGATTGTATTCTAGTTAATAGTGTAAATGATACACTTGTTCCGTTTGAAGTTGAGCTTCAAAATAGCACATCTGTTCTTGTTTGGTTTGAGACTATAGACGCTACTGTTGGAACATGGGATTTAGAATGTAGTACAGATGATGGATTACTAACAGTTGTTGATGCTGTACAGATTGTAGTGGAAACTGAAAAAAGAGTTACATTAGAAATGTTTGGTCCTTCAACATTAAGAAGTCCTAATTCTGGAACTTATAAATTTGTTATGAGTAATGTTGGAAATGTAAATGCGTATGATGTACTTTCTTCAATACACATTGATCCTTCTGGTATAGATTATGAACTTATATTTATTGATACTACTCATAAGGATGTAAGTTCTGAAGATGAGGATATTGATGTTCATATTCCATTTCTTAGACCCTTACAAAGTGAAGAATTCTATATAAATATATCTCCTTCTGAGTCATTTACTATTTCATCATCAATAATGATGTTTGATCCTATATATATGCAACATACTTATGACTCTACTGATATATTAAAAAAACCTATTTCAACAGAACGGGGACAAGGAACTGGCACGCAATTGCCAGTAAATGCATTAAGAGAGGTTAGTAGACAATTAAATGCTAATGGTTTTCACCATCCGTCTGGTATTAACGGCTGGACAAATGCTCTATTCACGGGATTTCTAAACGTTGCTATAGATAATCTTCTGGGATTGTTCTGGGACAACTTAGCTGAACATATTGCATTTACAGCATTGGCTGTAGTGGCTGAAGTGGGAAGCGGTCCGCTTGCACCCGTTACAACACCCGAAATAGTTGGTGCCTGGATAATAGCTGAATCAATTAACAACCTTAAGAATCAGGTCAATGATATAAAAAAGTTTGGTGAAGGTAGTGTAGAATTTTATAATTATGATTATAAAATGTGGAAATTTACAAATTTTCCTAACGAAGTATTTATTGTCGGTGCTATCGACCCGAATGAAAAGATCGGTCCGGGTACTGAAGAGAATAATCTTATAACGACCGATGAGACACTTCCGTATTCAATCTACTTTGAGAATGTAGAAGAAGCGACTGCACCAGCGGTTGATGTTACTGTTACTGATCAGCTCGACACACTATTAGATTGGAGAAAGTTCAGACTTTCTGAAATCGCCTGGGGTGATACGGTAATTCAAGTTCCAGAGAATAAAAGCTACTGGCATACAACGGTTGAGTTGGATTCTTCGGGTCTTATTCTTGAGATAGATGCTGGTCTTAATATTTATACAGGTGAAGCTCACTGGTATTTTAATACTATTGATCCTATTACTGGCCAACCGCCCGTTGATCCGTATGCCGGCTTCCTTCCACCCAACGATAGCAACGGAATAGGGGAAGGGCATGTGTCGTTCACAATCAAGGCAGAGGACGATCTTGCGCAGGGTACTGAGATAAAGAATAGCGCGACGATTGTATTTGATGTCAACGATGCGATTGAAACAAATGAAGTTGTCAACGTAATCTTAACCGAAATGGCTGACCTGACCTTTACATCGCTAAGCGTTCAATCGGACAGTCTTGTTCCGCAGAGCGGTGAGCTGATTACTTTCAGCACATCGATCAAGAATATTGGTGAATTGGCAACCGGGTCGGCGTCCATGGCCAAACTCTATCTTGAGCATCCCGATAGTGGTGGGGTTCTGCTCGATAGTGTTGAAGTAGTTTCCCTGTTCCCAAGTCAATCCAAGACCGTTGACTTCTCATGGACACCTGCCGGTGCTATTGATAGTGGCACAATCTATTTTGTTGCAGATGATGATAATGTAGTTGATGAAGTGAATGAAGGTAACAACACCCTTACATCAACGATCTCTGTAGTACAATCGTACGTCTGTGGAGACGTTGATAATGATGTGACTCACCTTGTAGATATAGGTGACATTACATACTTAATTGGCTACCTCTTTATCGAAGGACCGCCTCCTGAGATTCCGGCTTCTGCTAATGTTGACTGCGATCCAGAATTAATTATCGATATTGGGGATTTAACCTATTTGATTAGTTATCTATTCATAGAGGGACCAGTCCCATGCGCTAACTGTATCAACCCAAGTGCGGCTAAACTTAATTCGAGTTTTGCTGGTACTTGTGACATTGTTACAACAAGCATTGATAAAGAAAGACGCGTTGCTGTGATAAATGCTGACTTCGGTACAGATGTATTAGGCTTCCAACAGCAATATCTGTTATCAAATAGTCAGCTTACAATCGATTCGGTTGTAATCGGAAGGGACAATGCTTCTGTTCCAATCTTCTATAGCGCCAACGACACGCTTCTTAGTATTGGCATAGTTGATCCGTCAGGCAAAGAGTTGATTAGATCAGGTAAGTCAACCCTGGCAAAGATCTATTACAGAGTTCCAACGACAGGTCTATCGGTTGGTTTGGGAGATGTGCATCAGATTACTAAAGCTGTTGATATCAATTCGAAAGCATTGCGAGTTTCTGTAGTATCGAATGAGACTGGTTTGTTACCGCAGACGTATTTATTGGAACAGAATTACCCCAATCCGTTCAATCCAAGTACAAACATACGTTTTGCTCTACCAAAACCCTCTCATGTTACGTTGCAGATATTTAATGTTTTGGGACGTGAGGTAGCCACGTTATTGGATGTTGACCGTTCGGCCGGATATTATCAAATCTCGTGGGATGGTGTAAATAATGGCGGAAACTCAGTCGCATCCGGTGTCTATTTCTACAGACTGGAAGCAGGTGAGTTCAAATCATCCAAGAAGATGATTCTTCTTAAGTAGATTTGAATCCAAGCCCGGCGTTGTTAGTGTGCTCACAGCGTCGGGTTATATTTTGGTAGGGATTTCAAAGGTTGACCAGTTGTGATAATCGTCTTGTAAGGCCCGCTTTTTACAGTGTATTCCCCATCATAAATTGTAAGAGTAGAATTGTCCTGTTTCTGTGGTGATCTGGATAGTATCTGGGATTCGGTCTGGGTCGCCGACCAAGATGAAGCTACCCATCAGAATATCAAGTGAACCATTCCAAAGTGGCCTCGCCAGCCTTCTTACATCACTGGCTCTTGGTACTTGACCAAATTTGCTTCGTAGGTCTGGCGTTGGCGGTGGATGAGGTCTTCGTACCGAACATCACCTCTAAGCCTCGATAAGAACGGATGATTGATTAACGACAAATATGAAGTTTCAACTTCAAACAATCTGTAGTAGCCGCCTCGTTGATCTACAAGCTTCAACCTACGTTCCATGTGATCAATCGCTCGGTCGTTCATACCAAGCATAGCGTAAATACTTTCATGGTAGCGACTCAATCGAGTAGTATCAATCAAGGCAAACGCAGAATCGGCCATTCCTTGAGCTGCATACAAATGTGCGTGGGCGAGTCGTATCGAACCATTGCGTGATGTTCTGCTGCCATCTTGATTCCAAATACTGTCACACCGTGTAATAATTTTGCTGGCTCTTGCGAAATCATTTTGTGCGATTGCGATCCAGGCTCGACGACTTAAGTACATTATATTATTTGGATTGATTCGTTCTATTGCAGCTAGTTGCGAGTCAGCTTCAGCCAGTCTGTTACGGTCGAATAGTAGTGCAGTGTACATACCTCGACTCCAAATAAAGAAGGGAGCAAGTTCGATTGCTCTGCGATAATAAACATCAGCCTGGTCAAACAGACCAACTGCACGGTAGAAGTCGGCCATCATGCGATTGCCGGGTGCTAAATTTGGCTCGATTTCGAGTGCAGATTTAAAACGTGCAAACGCTTCGTCCAGACTGTCTGCTCGGAAAGCAATGTAGCCTCTACCAAGAAGAGGCAGTGCGGAAGTTGAGTCCAGTCTGAATGCTACCCTTAGATAATGCAAACAGAGCGAATCATGGAAGTGGCTTCGATTGATTTCGTTATATTGTGCGTAAGCGAAGCCAAGGCCGGCGTAGGCAGTGCCATAAGTGGAGTCAATTGCAATTGCACGTCGCAAATTGAGCACACCCGCTTCAAAATCTTCGATACGTCTGTATGGCACAAACTTATCAAGTACATAATGTAAGCCTCTCAAGTAATGTTCGTATGCTTCAAGCGAAGGCTGTTTTTTCTCGGCCAGTGACATTATTTGATGTGGTGCGAGTTGTACTTGCAGGGCGGCGGCAATATCTTTTGAGACTTCATCCTGAATAGCAAAAACAGATTCGAGAGTGGCATCCATCTGTTTGGACCATAGTTGAGTTCCGTCTCTGGCATCAACGAGTTGGGTGATGATGCGAAGCTGGTTGCCTTCTCTTCGAATACTACCGGTAAGCACAGTCTTGACATTTAGTTCGCTGGCAATTTCTCCAACCGACAGATTTGAATCGGCCAGTTTCATCACTGCTGAACGGGAGATGACTTTGAGTTCCGGGATACGGGATAATCGGCTGATGATTTCTTCAGTCATGCCTGCACAGAAGTATGCCTGGTTCTGTTCGCTCGAAAGATCGTCGAATGGCATCACCGCAACTGAGTTTTGCCATCCCAGATCGGCGAATGCTTCCTGAGTTGGTTTGATCTCAATTGACCAATCTTTCAGCAGGAGCATAACAAATACTGCCGCTGCAGCAATCGAGACAGGTGTTATGAATTTCCATCGTTTGCGAATTTGTTCGGTCTCTTTCCTGGCCAGGCTGTTGATCGACTGTTTTACATCATTGTCGTGCTTTAGCAACCCAACAACATCTGAGAATGATCGTACCGATTTCATGCAAGATTCGCAGGACATCAAATGCAATTCGAGTTG
>JAUVAR010000170.1 GCA_030591625.1 Candidatus Zixiibacteriota bacterium | reverse complement strand
TTTTATACCAAGTTCATTGCAAACGATCGACGTGATAATTTCATTACTGTTTGTTGGTTCCGCAAATACGAGATGAATGCTTTTTGAAATAAGAAACTTCTTAATGTCACGATAATAAAGAAGCATATATTCATTAATGTCCGGTTTATTTTTGTACATAATAAACCGATCCATCATCATTACCTGATTGACAGTTACATCATTCATCTGTTCACAGCCAATAAGCTCAGCCAATATTTTCTCACGTTCGGAAGGCGAAATAAAATCAGACTGCTCATAAACGAGTTGAAGAATGTCGTTTCTATCAACACCTTGTTCGACTAACCATGCCGTCCAGGGTTCGGCTGTTGTAATCCAGAATATTTTGTGACCCTGTTCTTTAAGTCCTTCTGAAACTTCCCAGAAAACTCTCGTTAAATCAAAGATAGATGAGAAAAGAATGTTCATAGTTTCGGCTCCGTCACTGACAGTGATTCTGTGCGACCTAAACCAAGTCTGCTCAATAGATATTTTTGTTCATCGTTACTTAGTAACAGGCGATAATTTAAAACATAATGCAACCCCATCAGACAAGCAATTGCAGGTATCCATATTTCTGGTGATTCCCCGTATAAATTCCTTGCAGCCAACCCTGCTCCTGCAAATGGTATAGACAGTCCAAATATCCCAACACCGGGTTTTGCAATTTCACTAAATTTAAGTCCGACAGTTTTTCGTATAAAATTAAAATATGGCAGAGCCATAAAGAGTTCTGCACAAAGTGTCGCAACAAGCAATCCGGCCAGTCCCCACAAAGGCAAAAGCGAAAGACTAAGCGCGACATTTATAATGCTTGCTACAATCGATATCCAAAGTACTTTCTTAACCATCTCAAGTCCTACGGCCATTGTACCTGCAATCGCCCCAACCGGAGAAAGAATATAAACAGTTAGGATAATCCAGGCGAGATTGAAATTGCTACCAAGTTCAGCACCAACCCAAAACGAAAGTATATCTTCCATCCAAACATATAGAACGACCATCAATGGCAGCATCAACAGATAAACATAGCGTGTCAACCTGATATACAGGTCTCGAATTTTATCGTTATCACCATTTTCATGCAATCGTGCAACTTCTGGGATAATAGCCGAGTTTACAGTCGTAATGAGAAGCCTTATCAAGTTGGCTGGACGAACAGCTATATCATAAATTGCCATTTGGGAAGCTACCAGGAAAAGCCAAATAAGAAACTTGTCCATCTGGTTAAAAATAAGTCCAATAATGCGACTGACTAACAATATTGAACTATAGCTAAACAACGATCTGAATATATCCGGTCGAATACGAAAGTTCATACCTTTGAACTGTTCGGTTGTGAACCGTGCGATATACACGAGAAGAACAACTCTTAAAAACGTTATTCCGAGGATCACCATAAAGGCAGTGCTGATTCTCTCAAAATAAACAGCTACAGCAATCAGACCGATATACTGTAAAACCATGAGCACACTGTTGAGAGTTTTGGTAATTACAAAGCGTCGTAATCCCTGTAGAACGGCATTGAATGGAAGCGATAAAAACTGCAGCACAACATTGAACGAGATAATTTTTGCCGCAAGCCTGACATCATCACGGTTGAGTGTACCGGTGTCATCTATAAACCTTCCCGAGATAAAATCAGAAAGGAAATAAAGAGCTGTCCCAATCAATAAGCCGATCATCCCATAATAAATGATTGAAACGCTCAGGCAATCCTGAATTTTCTGCTTCTCCCCGGCAGCATCATAGCGCGCCACAAAATTCAACAATGAGCCTTCCATACCCAGGTCAAAGAAAGAAAGCAATCCAAACGTACTGAAAATACTCAAGAACACAAAAACACCATACTCAGCTGTCCCAAGCGAGCGAATAAGAATCGGCGTAGCAAGTAAGTTGAGTACAACTAAAATGGCTGCATCAATCCCAGAGAATAAAGTATTACCGAATAGCTTCTTCATACGAGCATCTCTTTAATTTCAGAAAAGAATCTTTCACAAACATTGCCATCCGGTTGATAAAAATAACGATTCACAAATTGATCTCTTGCCTTTTGTTGTTCTTTGGTGAATTCAAATGCTGACTTGTCACCATCTAAAAAGGCAGAACAAACATTCTTGAATTCATCGAATGATCTTAAAACACGAATCCCTTCAGCTTCATGGAATGGGAGCAGATCATCTTTGAGTCTGTCTATGAGAGAATCCCAATTGGTATAAATAATGTTCTTACCAAGAAGCATGCCTTCAATAATTCCAGTCGTTTGAAACGCAATAATCAACTCAGATCGTTGAAGTAGTTCGTTCGCTATTGCCGACCCACCTACAACTTTTAAGTTCTCTCGATTATAACGCGACTGCAACTCTTTCAAGTCCTGTTGCTGGGGATGTGTTTTAACGACAAAGTTATATTCGGTATGCTTGCATGCAAGCCTGTAAATTTCATCATGGGTAGGACCTTTCATCTCCCATTTTAGTTTTTCGGATAGTACCAATTCAACTGGTATATAAGCATCATCCATGTAAGAAAAGAAAGTAACAAGTGGCTGTGGCTTTTCAAACAATTTATCGACATCGATTCTTTTTTCATGATGGAGTAAATCTGAACGGGGTTGTCCAATGATACTAATCTGATTTTCATTCGCTCCTATACGTGTCCAAAACTCATGTTGCCTCTCACTCCAGACAAAAATGCGCTTTGACATAAACGGAGCATTAACTTTGACACGCTCAGCTTCAATATAAAAATCGTGCGGTGAGATTGTCCCCTCTTTATCAAGCACCACAGTCTCAACACCGCTTTTCTTTGCAACAGCAATAAATTCACGCACCCAATAGAATATATCTGAAGGAGTGACGATAATATCAACACCTGTTTGCTTCTTAAGCTGATTTAGTATCAGCTGACACTCTTCACTGTATTCTGCTAACATCTGAGGCTCTGCATTAATATAGGGTGCATGTAATTCACGTATCTTTTCTTCAAAGAATATCTTTGCACCTCGAAACAATGTTACAGTATCAATAATAATAAGATTGAAATCTTTGTTGGCAAGTTCAAGCGCTCGTACATCCTGATCAAAATAATGATTAAAAACGACAACACTCTTCTTTGATTTGTCAGGTACTATATCAAGACCTTTGATATAGTCACCGGCCAGACGTCTGTACAGCTGTCGTTTGAACCAGCGAGGGATGATTGCTCCGATTGTTTTCTTAATGTTATTCACGTCAATAGTTGCCTTATCGATCTGATTCATGAATCAATCAAGCAATTCCCAACTAACAGGTGTACCCTTTTGAATATCTTTACCGGCACGTTTACCAATAAAGCTCGACATAAATTTGGGTGGGAGTCCAAGTCCGGGTCTGATTGCTCTAACATTTTTAGATGTAAACATCTCCCCCTCAGCAACATTTTCAGAAACATACAATGATCTTCTAAACTGCAAAGAGCGTTTTTCTTTTTCGGTGACACCATAATTGATTTTACCAAGGGCCTGCCATGCTATCGTGCTTTCTTCAACAAGCGACTTCAATTCCGATGGTTCAAGTGAAAAAGCTGAATCAACTCCTCCATCCGTTCTTGATAATGTAAAATGCTTTTCAATAACTGTTGCACCCAGCGCAACCGCAGCGACCGAAACAGCCAAGCCCATAGTATGATCAGACAACCCAACCTGCACTTCGAACAAATCCCTCAGATGAGATATCGTACGCAAATTTATGCTGACCGGATTAGCAGGATATGCAGATGTACATTTCAAGAGTATCAAATCGTTGCACCCAGCTTTACGTGCCGCAGCAACAGCCTCACCAAGCTCCGCAACAGAGGCCATGCCCGTTGAGATAATAAGCGGTTTACCTGTTGAGGCTACTTTTTCGATTAACGGTATATCGATATTCTCAAACGATGCAATCTTATAAACAGGGTTACCAAGAGACTCAAGAAAATCTACCGCAGTTGCATCAAACGGAGTTCCAAAACCTATCATCCCTCGTTCAATACAACGATCAAAGATAGGCTTATGCCATTCCCACGGGGTGTGGGCTTCGTTATAGAGGTCATAAAGTGAACGACCAACCCAAAGCGAATCAGGATCATCAATACGAAATTCTCGTTCAGACAGATCAAGAGTCATTGTGTCGGCTGTGTAGGTTTGCACTTTGAGAGCATCGGCACCGGCATCGGCAGCAGCATCAACAATCTTCAATGCTCGCTCAAGTGATTGGTTATGATTTCCCGACATTTCTGCTATTATATATGGACGGTTGTCAGAGCCAATTGATCGTCCGTCTAATTTTATCTCTTTCATTCTGTCCTCGATAAATCAAAATATTTCTGCTCAAGCAATGTTCTTTTTTGTTTCCACTCATGATCTATCAAACCGAATGTGATAATATCGGCAGTAGCATTATTTTTCAAAACATGCTCTCGTAATATCCCCTCTTGCACAAACCCAAGCCTGAGATGATATTTTATTGAATCAGGATTAGACGCAATAGCTTCACCGATAATCTTTCTCATATTAAGATTTGCAAATATTTCTTCTATTGCAAAGTATCCCATAGCAGTTGCAGTACCTCGTGGCAGATCAGTCTCCCCAATATAGAATCCCCAATGACAAGTTTGATTCGCCTTCACAATGCCATTCACATTCACAACCCCAACAGCTTGTGAATCGTATTCAAAGATATAATGAAATGTTTTTTGTTCTCGGGTAACTCTTTCAAACCAGGAAGTATGTTCTTCCATTGTAATTAAATGATCGGTGTACATAGCGGCACGAATACGTTCTGAATTACGCCAACTCAAAACCAGCTCCAGATCGGCTTTAGCCATTGGTCTGATTCTACATAATTCAAGCTCTGGCATGATGTCGCTCCAATATTGCTTTGACAACAAATTCTATTCCCGGATTATGCTGGTTTCCAGATATATACAGACTCGCTTTACTTTTTTCTATCAACTCAGTTTGGTTATCTATTGCATAACCGATAGCATCTGCTATTGATGATTCATCTACGCTAGAAAAGAGCCCCAAATTCCAGGCTGCACCAGCTTTGGCCATCCCATTTGCACCTTCAATTTGATTTTCGGCAACGACAATAATTATTGTTGGTAAGCCAAGCCAGGCACGTTCCCACGTTGTAGTACCACCAGCTCCAACGGCAAGATCAGCCTTAGCCATCATCGCAGCCATATTCTCAACATGAGCATGGTGCCTCAGTTGCGGATGACTATCACACAGCTTTTTTATCTCAGAATGTTGGGGATTTGAAGGTCCAGCTATGACATCTGCTCTGATTGATTTATTATCAAGGGATAAAAGTGCACGACAAGTTTTGAGGGTCTCACCGGTTGCATCTACTTCTCCGAAGAATATCAATAGATTCTGTACTGAACTATTTCGTTCCAATTGAGAGTACTCATCGACTAAAAATTGTGGACGAAGCAACGCATACTTTGGTCCACAAAGAAGTTGACATCCTTTAGGCACAAGACTGCTATAACGTTTATCGAGCCTGTCGTTCAGATTTTGATCAAGCAATATATCACAATCATGTTTTCGGTCAGCGAGATCATCAATTGCCAATATGCTACCTGTCACAGCTCGCATCCTCTGTTCCCAGCTAATATCAATTGCATAATGATCAACAATAAGCCAATCAATCGAGCCAGTCCTATTTATTAATTCAAGTGTCTCGGTAGCATCTTCTTCTTTGGAAACACCAAGCCATTCAGCATGGGAGTGGGAATATTCAGGCAAAGATTTTGAGGTCGGTGCAGCAAGCATACTTACTTCATATCCCGCATTTCGAGCAATGTTAGACATATCACCATCATGGTCCCGGCACAGGAATCTAATCTCGGCAGACTCTTTTCGCAGTCTGTCAGCAAGGGTAATGCAGCGCATAAGATGGCCACTACCGATTTTATATGAGGAATCGACTCTAAACAGAATATTCATACCGTAATTGATATGAATCTAAAGCTGAAAATACAAATTTGAAATTATAGAATTATCGAATTATCCAAGCGAATTTTTGAGACTTTCAACCACTCGTTTGCAGTCATCTATCTCCATCGTCGGATACATTGGCAAACTGAGTGCCTCGGCATAGTATTTTTCAGTCTGAGGGAAATCACCTTCTGTCGCTCCGGTTAATCTTCTGTAATAAGGCTGTAA
>JAUVAR010000257.1 GCA_030591625.1 Candidatus Zixiibacteriota bacterium | reverse complement strand
TGGTACCGACAAGGGTCTTAATGTATCGTTCGACGATGGCGCCACATGGCAGCTTTATGACCAATCATCAGGTCTAACCCATGACAATGTTTCTGCCATTTATTCGTATGGAAATTATGTCTGGGTTGGAACCAATAGGGATACGGTCATAAACGGCCAGCTCTACTCATGGTCGGAAGGCTTGTATTATTCAAGTGATACAGGTCAGGCTTGGACACAAATTAATTTTGGTGAAGATGGGCTCGATATCCGAAGAGTATGGGGTGGCGATCGCACTATTTTCGATCTGACTGGTCATGTTGATGCAGGCTATTTTAACAACGTCGCTGGCGGCAAGGATGTCAACTGGATGTTCGTTGCTGCATTTGCAGGTGGCTTGTTGGCATCGCAGGATGGTGGTTTTAGCTGGCGAAGAATATTCCCTACAGGTGGAGACTCATTGCAGTTTGAGGATGAGGGAGAGCCATCGCTCAGAAACAGAGTTTTCTCAGCCGTTGCAGATTCCTCGCATGGTGATACTCTGATGCTCTGGACCGGCACCGCAGCAGGAATCTTCCAATATCTGTTTATCCCTCCTCGTGACAAATTGTATCATACTTCCTTTACAGCTTTTTCATTTTGTGACACCTGCTCAGATACTACCGGAATAAGTTCTATCTTCTTTGGTGCGTCCGATGGTTTCACCCGTGGCAGACTTAATGGCGGTCCGTTTATATCAAGGTTTGAAGATGACGGCCTTCCCGAACTACGAGTTACATCGCTAATTAATGTCGGAGGACGAGTACTCTTGGGAACAAGAGCAGAAACTCTTGATGGTGGTAATACTGCCCTCGCTTCTTCGGATGATATGGGTGATACATTTGGAAATACTGTAGTAACCGGACATACTGGTGCTGCCGATGAACAGTTCCTTGATTTTGAAGTGATGGGACCGCGAGTTTATTCTGCGACCCAGACAGCCGGACTTAAGGTTTCAACCGACGAAGGAAGAAACTGGGCCAGCCACCCAATTGATACATTTACCACGGCATCTATTAATAATATTTATTCGGTAGAAGCATCGGACAGTACTCTTTACCTGGGGACTGACTCAGGACTTGTCACGCTTTATCTAAACGCACTGACCGGTCAGACTGATTCATCCAGCTATGACCCATTCGCCGACACTACCGGTGGTTCAGGTCGAATTATTGAAATCAAAATACAACAATTCAAAGACTCATTGGATCTGATAGATTCAAGTATTGTCTGGACAGTCAATGTTCCATCAGGCATATCTGGCACTCAGGTGATTGGTCGAAAAGGATTTGATGGCAGTTGGGATTTCCTTTCTGCCGATCAAGCTATTTATGATATCGATTTTGTTGATGATACAGTCGTTACAATTGGCGAGCTTGGTGCAAGATACATTACATCGTATGAACCAATGATTCTTGATACGGTTAGTACTGATCCAACTATTATTGTTGATACAATAACAACTGAGTTTACCGACTGGTATGATATCAAGGAGATAAATTTCCTCGGGACTGAAATTGACAATATGGATACTGACTCGCTCCGGGGAATCGCGGTAAAAGATGAAATTGTCATATTTTATTCTGATGAAGGAATTGCAATCTCTCAGAACTCAACTGACTCATACAATATTATAAGGCCAAACTTAGATACTCTTAAAGCCGACTTTGTAATAAACCATACATATATAACATCGCTTAACTTAGACGATCAGTCTTATGGGATGACCGGAGACTTTGTTCCGGCTATTGATATCAATTATGACACAGCAGGAGTTGGATCAATCTGGGCTTCATGCCGACCGGTAAGCGGTGGGTTCCCGGGTCGCTCAATTGGAGCTGCAACAAGAGTAGTTCTAAATAATGTAGTTATTGACACCCTAAATGGCGACACCCTCTCAGCTGATACAGTTGGGTATTCTATGCGATGGTCAGCGGTTGATACTACTAATTTTGCATGGAACTTTGGGTTTAATGGTGACTCAGTTTATTCGGCTACCGACGGCGGCTTGTTGCTGGATACTCTTCCCTACAATATTGCTACATACAAAGAGATTGAATTAAGAAATGATACAATAAGTGGCCCATTGGTAGATTTGGGAACTTCAGTTTTCGTTGCCCAGCCACTTGGGAGTTATCTGTGGGTAGGGACAGGTGATGGTACTATCAGGCTTACTCTTTCTGATCTTACAGATGGCGAACTGTTTGCAAAAATTGATCTGAAAACTCCGGTAAATGAAGTATATGCGTTTCCGGTTCCATTTTCACCCGGCCAGGGACAGACTTTAGATTTCCATTTTGTTCTGGAATCAGCAGGTACTGTCACTCTGGAGATTTATGATTTTGCAATGAATTTGGTAGCTCGTCCGATAGATAATGTCTCTTACGATGCTGGAGTTTATCCTGACGGAATCACGCAAGGTTCTGTATGGGATGGACGTAACGGACGGGGAGATGTTGTGGCGGTTGGTGTTTATTATTTTAAGGTTGAACTCGCATCCGGCGATGTGCGCTGGGGCAAATTGGCGGTGATTCCATGATCAAACTATCTAAACAAGCATTTGTAGCTTTATTAATATGTACAGTTCTTATAACTACCAGTTCGGTTATAGCCGGAGAGGGTGACGGTGGATATGCAGGAGCATTTCTGCAAGTACCTATCGGTGCCCGCGCCTCTTCGATGGGTGGAGCATATATCTCTATCTCAGACGACGGCTCTGGACCTCTATATAATCCGGCTGGTATTTCCGGTCTGAAAAAGCGTACGTTTGGCAGTTCTTATCGTACTATGACACTCGACCGGACACTCGGGTATTTGACGATTCTTTTCCCGGTGCAAGGTAACGCCGTTATTGGTGGAAGCTGGCTTTATGCCGGTTCCGGAACGGTTGCATCGCGCGATTCCGATGGTGACCTGACGGGAGAAGAAATCGACCATAACACACACCAGTTGACAATCACGTTCGCCAAACGGTTTGAAAGTTATCTCTCACTTGGTGTCAATATGAGCTATCTGCAAACTGCGATGCCCCAAGTTTCAACGGCATCGGTTGGCTTTGATCTCGGAGCGATTCTCCACGTTGATAATTTAAGAGGTAGAGAAGCACGAACTCGGGCGAAAGTTACTGATATTCAAATAGGTTTTACAGTCAAAAATCTGACCAAGAAATTCAGATGGAATTTTGAAAGTTATAACGTCAGATATACCGTTTCTGGAACAGGTGTTGAACAAGATGATACCTTCCCGCTGGAATTTGACCTCGGTGGATCAGCAAAATTCTTTGAGAAAAAACTGTTACTGGCGAGTGACTTAAGAATCAGACAGAAACTTGGCCTGGCAATTCATACCGGTGCAGAATATGTCATCAATTCAGAACTCCTCTTAAGAGGTGGTTACTCCGATGGTCGCTTGACAGCCGGTACCGGTTACTATTTCAAATTTGGTAATCATTCTCTTAAAATCGATTATGCGTTCTCAACCGATCGCGCCGACGAAGGATCAGAGCATATCTTTTCTATCGATATGCAATTTTAGAAAGTGAAATATATGCGTTTATTCATCGCTTTGCTGCTTACAATAATGGTTTCAACTCAGGCCTTTGCACAGGATGGCCTGGCACTTTTGGAGACTGATGCAGGTGCAGGACCGGCTGGAATGGCCGGGGCAGTTGTATCATTATCGGGTAACCCTGATTTTGCAGCTTACAATCCAGCTGCATCGCATGGTACCACAAAGTTCAGTTTTAGTTTTGGACATACTGCCTATTGGGAGAATATCCGAATCGAAGACCTGCATGTTATCGCACCTCTCACATCAAAAGTGTCATTGTATTCAGGTTTGAGACTGTCGTCAGTTGATGATATCGAAGAACGCGTAAATCCAACAACCAACCCCGATGCTATTTTCGAATCACGAGATATTTCATTCAAAACAGGTATAAGCTATCTCGTGACAGAAAAAATAACTGCAGGTTTTGCATTAGGATATGTCGCAGAGAAAATTTCAAGCTTTCAGGGTGGTACAGTCGCTTTCGATCTT
>JAUVAR010000158.1 GCA_030591625.1 Candidatus Zixiibacteriota bacterium | reverse complement strand
GAACCCTTTAGATTGTAATTCTGATTCGATTGCAACAATCAATTCATCAAGATCAAGACTATGATTGGTGGCAGCCATCCCGATTGTCACCCCTACTGTTCGAACCTTATCAATATGACCGGGCATTGCGAGTGATTTCAGTCCTGCTTCAACGAGTATGTCCATAAGTGATGGACATGTATCAACCAGTTCGCCAACTTTTGAATCAGGTGTTACAAAAACAGACGGGGCTGATTGTTTGGCTACTGCCGGAGCAACCTCTTTTGGAGCTTCAACTTCTTCAGTTTTATCTTCAGGCTTAGCTGCAAGTGTAATCCATACGTTAATTATAAACATGAAAATCGTGATCGCCTGCAACGATGCAAAAATCCCGAATAGAGCAAAATAGAAGTCCTCACCAGTCGAAACTTGCAGACCACGGAATATAACCATTCCGATCAAACTTATATTTCCAAGCCAGAAGTGAATCGGAATCCAGGATGGGAACCTTAGTTCTGCACCATTGAAACGAGGTAAGATAAAGTAAGCAATTCCGAAAATCATCATCGACATAAAGCCGACTAAATTGAAATGCGAATGAGCATAGAAACCAACATAACCAAGATCAAACAGACCACTCAAGACACCAAAAATAACAGCAACCCCTAAATAGAGCAGCGATGCAAAGACAAATCGTTTTAAGTATGTACCCATAGTAACCAATCCTTTCGTTAACAATATGCCCCCATTATCGGAAAGTGGAGTGTCATTGTCCTTGATCTAAGTCAATCAGACAGGAATAGTGTGAAATTGGGTTAAATAAAGTGAATCAGAGCAGTTTGGATAAACTATCTTCGTCTATAACAGAGATACTGAGCTTTTGGGCTTTCTTAAGTTTTGATCCGGCCTCGGTTCCGGCCAGCAGATAGTCAGTTGATTTTGAAACGGCCGAGCTCACTTTTCCGCCCGCCGATTCTATCAATTGTTTGAAATGATTACGTGGCTTCGAAAGTGTGCCGGTAATTACAAATGTCTTCCCGCTCAGACTGCCGGTTGTTTGCGAGGTAATATATTCAAGGAACTTTACTCCGCCCGCCTTCATCTTATCCAACATTGCAGAATTAGTTTCAGCCAAAAAGTATGCTTCAATATTAGATGCTATAATTGGACCGATTCCATTGACCGCCACAAATTGTTCTGCATTGGCAGTCCTGATATTACCCATTGAACTGAAATTTTCGGCAAGCAAACGTGCTACCGTTTCACCTACGCCGGTGATACCGAGTGCAGTCAAAATTCGGGGGAGAGAGGCAGAGCGTGAACGTTCAATTTGGGCCAGAAGATTACGAGCTTTTGTCTCGGCTACAAGATCGAGCTGCAGGAGTTTTTCTTCATCTAAGAAGAACAGATCCGAAGGATCATTGACGAGTTTTTGTTCAATCAATTGAGCTGTCAGTTTTTGTCCCAGTCCTTCAATATCGAATCCAGACTTGGCCGCAAAATAATATATTCGTCCTTCAAGTTGAGCCGGACAGGAGAGATTGAAACAACGATACGCCGCTTCGCCATCGGGTTTAATAATTTCAGATTCGCACGATGGACACTCAGATGGTAGTTCAATCAGCTTACCTCGTTCTTCACCAATTTCAACTACTTCGACAACTTCTGGTATGACATCGCCAGCCCGCCTTATTACAACTCTGTCACCGATGTGCAAATCAAGCCTGCGTAGTTCATCCTCGTTGTGCAATGATGCGTTCGACACCATAACCCCAGCAACTTTTACAGGCTTTAGTTTGGCGACAGGAGTAACCACGCCGGTTCGACCGACCGAAAATTCGACATCTTCCAAAATTGTCTCAGCCAGTTCAGCTGCAAATTTCCAGGCCACCGCCCAGCGTGGGGCACGAGCTATCTGTCCAAGTATGCGCTGTTGTTCAAAGCTGTTAACTTTGATCACCATCCCATCAATCTCATAGTCGAGGTCAGATCGAATAGCCTTAAAGCGTGCAAACTTTCGTTTCACCGCATCAACACCTTTGACTACATCTGTATATTCATTCACCAGGAAGCCATTGGTTTTTAGAAGCTCAAGCACAGCTGATTGTGTGTCTAAATCAGGAAGGTCTATTCTTGAAATACCATAAGCCGAAAACAGCAAAGGACGTGAAGCTGTTATTTTAGAATCAAGCTGACGCAGTGACCCGGCGGCACCATTACGAGGATTAGCCAAAGGAGCAATCCCTTCACTTACGAGTCGTTTATTGAGACTGTCAAAATCTGACAGTTGCATATAAACTTCGCCGCGCACTTCAAGATTTGGATATTTTGTGGCAGTTTCTTCAGATAGCGAGAGTAGTACACTATGAATCGTTTTGATATTAGCAGTGATATTTTCACCCGTCGTGCCATCCCCACGTGTCGATGCAAGCACCAGTGATCCGTTCTCATAAACAAGCTCTACCGCAAGACCATCAAGTTTTGGTTCAATGACATACTCGATATCATCTTCAGTCTCAAGACCATCCTTTACTCGTTTGTCGAATGCCTCAAAGTCATCTGCATTGTTGACCTTTTGAAGTGACAGCATTGGAACATTGTGTGTGACTGATTCGAATCTTTTTGATGGCACCGAACCAACCCGTTGTGTGGGAGAATTAGCTGTCTTAAGCTCAGGGTTGTTCTTCTCAAGCTCTAACAGACGGTCAAACAGCAAATCATACTCAGCATCCGTTACAGAGGGTCTATCCTCGCTATGGTAACGCCTGTTATGCTCGTTGATCTGATCGACCAACTCTCTATGTTGTTGTATGATTGTTTCGTTCGGTTTGCTCATGAGGGAAATTTAGACACTCTATTGCACTCTGTCAACGTTGTGTTGAATGTCAGTTCAATCCGATTCGTTCTCACCGCGACAGAGCTTACGATACTTAGCCATTTTGTGGCCACCATTGTCATCTTCAATATCACTGACCCAGATACGGTTAAGACAATTCTCAGCAGATATAGAAATAACAACAGAATCGGCCAGTTGTATTGTTTTCTTGTCACGTTTATCAGCAAAGACGAGACATATTTCCGACGCATCTTTATTTGTGATTATTTCCGGATCGTTGATTTCAGTCCGAAAATCCAACCACTTAACCTCGGCTGAAGTAAGTTTACCATGTTTTGGCATATTCTTTTGGGCAGGCCATTCTGTACGTGGCTTACTAACTTCAACAAAGAGAAGTCGCCCATGGCGGTCGAGATCGAGCCTGACAACTTCTGATTTTATCTGAGAGAAATAACGATGCTCCAAATCGAACTGTGCGATCTGCACGTAGAGAGTATCTTCATCAATTTGATAAAACCCCCGACCGGGGAGAATTTCCCGCGTCGAGGGTTCAATTTTCAACTTAAGCTGTTCGGTTGACATTTACTTGAGGTCCTTAAGTCTCTCCTTCGCCTGTTCGGCTTCGAGAGTCCCACTATATTCATCGATTACCCGATTGAACAGCTCTTTAGCATCTTTATTTTTACCAAGCTCCTGCTTGCACCGACCGGTTTTATAAATCGCCGATGGCATCTTGCGGGAACTGGAATGATCTTTCATAACAAGACTGAATTCTTCGACAGCTTTTTCAAACTGTTCCATCGCATAATAACATTCACCAATCCAATAGCGGGCGTTGGCGACATTTTCATGGTCCGGGCAAGTTTCTAAAAATGATCTGAACGCTTCAACAGCATTTTCATATTCCGTCTTACGTGCCTTGATAAAGGCATCATCATAAGCGGCAATACAATCTGCAGACATATCCTTGGCAGGTGGTACATCTGGTGTCTGTTGAGTTGTGCGACCTGTTTCAGGTTGCGCACCGCCAGAACTGATAGGTGATTTACGAATAACCTGTGGTTGACGATTCAACTGATCGACTTTTACAATCAGATCATTGTAATTCTCAAGCAGTTGAGATATCTGTTGAGAAATCTGATCAATAGATGTTCTGATGTCAACTCGCAATGCGTTGTTCGATTCACCACCGGTAGCGATGATTGAATCCATCTTCGAGACCATATCTTTGATCTCGTTGTTTTGGCCCTCGACTGTTGTAAGACGATTCTGAACAGCTTGCATGTCCCGTTTCGTCACACAACCGACGGTAGCCAGGCCGATAAAGATAACCGCCAACAAAAAGAAGGCGGTTAACTTATTATTCTTTGCAATATTCATGTCTCTTATACGAGCCTATCCTATTGAGAGACTATTTTAAACTCACAACGACGGTTCTTATCCCAAGCTGCTTCAGAGTGACTTGGATCGTTTGGACGTTCTTTACCATAACTGATAATAGAAAGTCTGCTTGGTGCAATACCAAGTCCTAACAAATAATCCATTGCAGCACGAGCTCTCTTTTCTCCGAGTGCAAGGTTGTATTCGATAGTACCACGTTCATCGCAATGCCCTTCAATCTTGGCAAATACATCAGGGAATTCCTGAAGTAACGAGAAGTTGGCATCTAAGGCAGCTTTGGCATCGGCACGAAGACCAAACTTGTCAAAATCGAAATAGGCAGTCTGCAATTGAGTTTCTTTGAGTACAGGTTTCGGTGGTGGAGGTGGAGGAGGAGGTGGTGGTGGTGGAGGCGTTGTATCTTTTGGCAGTGTGTCAACAGGTGTTTCAGGAACAACTTCACCGCCGCCGCCACAACTGACGATTGCAAGAGTGAAGACTCCAAGGATCAAAAGTAGTCCAATTCTTTTCATAATTTTATTCCTCCCATAAGGGGTCAAATCGTTAATATCCGAATATTTACTCTCATCGAATCTATACTAACCGTCAATCACCGTCAAACAAAAAACCAGCTATTTTTAAGAAATTCTGCCCATTTGTAGCCTTTTTATAGCATTTACGCCTAAGGGATAGGCCCCCAGGTTGGGTTTGTATTATTTCCGGTTTTGGTCAATCTTCTCTTATTCCGTCCGGTTATGTCCATTGTGAAAATATCATAAGGTCCAAGACGGTTTGAAGAGAAGACAATATGCAATCCATCAGGCGAAAAATGAGGGTTTTCATTCCGGCCCATTTCGGTCAGAATACGATAATCGGCTCCCGATGTATCAACCGATGCCAGATCAAAGCGACCTCGTTTGGTCCGGCTTACAAAAGTAATCCGATTTCCCTTGTGCGACCATATCGGAGAATCATTATAGCGACCATCATAAGTTACCCGCTTTACCTTTAAACCATAAGAATCCCTCGTGTATATATGCGGTGAGCCGGTCCGGTCCGAACTAAATGCTAACATATTGCCATCCGGCGACCATGTCGGTGAACTGTCTATCGAGCGGTGATTGGTCAGACGTTTGATGACTTTCCCTTTCATATCAAGCAGATAAATCTCGGCGTTCCCATCTTTGGTAAGCACACAGGCTATTTTGGAACCATCCGGCGAAATTGCCGGTGCCATTATCATACCATCGAAGGCAGCGACTTTAACAGGCTGACCACCATCAACAGATATCTTGTACAAATGATGATCACCATCGAGATAACTGGTGAAATAAATATTCTTACCGTCAGGATCAAAAGTCGGGGAGAGGTTGGTTGTATTCGTGTGAGTCAACTGTTTTGCGTTGGAGCCATCGTAATCAGAAATAAAGACTTCCTTGAAACCATCCTGCTTCTTTATGAAAGCAAGCTTACTCCGGTATATCCCACGATCACCGGTTAGGTTATAAACGATATCATTTGAGATGTCATGCCCAATCTCTCGCCACCAAGCTCTGTGATATTCGAGCCGTCCTCGCGCTACCTGACGCTGACTGCCGGTTTCAAACAGTTTCCAGGTCACTCGCAAATTCTGTCCGGGGAACTCAGCCTCAAGTTTTACCACGAGGTCAGCACCTAGTCGTCCCCATCCGGCAGGAGTCAGCTCTTTAATCTCATACGTCTTGAGATAAAAAGTATCAAGCGGGGTCAATTCAAAACCAGAATAGAAATCAAGATCACGCTGAATAATTATCGTCGTGTAGTCCATCAAAGAGGAGTCATTGCGACTGATATATTTATTACCAACAAACAGCATCTCATCGACGCCGATCATCGTCGGCTTGACATCCCCGGTACGAATCGTATCAATTGGAAAGACAGGAATGTCACGACTCTGGGCAGAAATGTTAACCGTAATTATAAACAAAGCAAACAAACAAACTATATATCGAATCATCAGTTTCCTCATTGTGGTTCATACTTAAAGGGAAGGGTTATGCCGATTATCTCAGACCCGAACTCGCGGGGGAGGGGAGGGAAAGGCGCCGAACGTTGGACCGACAGAAGACAGGCATCATCAAAGGCTCGTACCCCCGATGATTCTTCTACCCGAGCTTCCATTATGCGTCCAGAACTAAGCACTTGAAAATATATTACACAAACGATAGTATAATCGGCAGCAATCGGATTACGCCAGTT
>JAUVAR010000007.1 GCA_030591625.1 Candidatus Zixiibacteriota bacterium | reverse complement strand
CAAAGACCGAAACTATATTCTTACGAGCATCAAAAACCGAGAAGACAGTCATTCTGTCTCCACCAATCAAACATTGTTCATTTTTTTTGTTATTTGAGTTTGTTCTAAGATCAAGATCAACAACTTCCCATTCGTTGGTGCGACCAATCCGATCAAGCATTACTCTGCTTAAGTATGCTTGTGCTTTTGGTCCGCCTGCCAGCGTAAGAAGATCATTGGCCGATTCTTGCCCCTTAAGTTCATAAATCCCGGGACGTCTTATCTCACCACGAATAGAAACACGATCACCTACCACCGGGACAAAAATAGCATCTCCCGTTCGGAGCCTGACATCTATGCTGTTGTCACCCTCCAATAGAAATTTGTACAGATCAACTTCCTCAACTATTTTCCCCGAACGCATTAAACGAATTTGCCGCATAGAGCCATTCTCGGTCGGACCACCTGCCATATACAAAGCATTAAATAGTGAGGTCAACGACGAGACAGTATAGGCTCCGGGTTTGTTCACCTCGCCTGTCATATAAATTCTAACAGAACGAATCTTCCCCAGTGAAATACTTAATTGAAAATCCGAATAAGACTTTGAAAGTCTTTGCTTCAATTCATTCTTGAACCTGCCAAGTGGCTTACCCCAGGCAATAAGCGGACCGATATTGGGAACCTGTATTTTCCCCTCACGATCAATAGTAAGATTAAATTCTTTGTCAACATGTCCCCAGAGATATACTATGAGGTTATCTCCAGGACCCAAAATATAGGCCTCATCAGAAACCATATCGTCCGGAGGTATTATCTCATTAGGACCAGAAAACAACTCGCTGCCAAATGGCTCGAGACTTTCCCACGGAACCTTTGAGCCCGTAAGACTGTCCGGTAAGCCTTGATAACGTTGTTCGATTGGATCACCCAACGAATCAAACTTAACCTCAGTCTGAGGCCTGAGTACTTTTGTAGTAGAATCAAAAATCGGAGCTGTTGTATAAACCCGATTATCTGGCTGCTTTGGTATCTGATCCTGATATTTCTTCAAAAGAGCCGTTTTTTCGGCTGCACTTAAGTTAGTCAGATCCTGAGCCATCAAATCTTGAAACCAATTAAGCGAAACAAGAATGATTACGAGCGTGATAATAAAAAATAACTTCCTCATTTGAACCTTCCTATGGTCAAGCTAAACAATGCGGCTTTCTCCGGACCGCACAGCCTATTCCCTAAGCAAGGTGTGTGCCGAGTGCTGTGTGACTTACTTAAGACTTTGTCTGACATATTATTAGCTTGATTACTTACCCTTTTGAAAAGCCTCTAAAATACTCTCACGCGGTTAAACTTTTCTAACTATTAGGGAAGAATTTTCCAAAAAAGATGCCCGCAAGCTGAGTTGTTTTATCGGTTTTTAAACTGCTTCGTATGAAGGTCCCCCTAACATACCACCGGACAACCGATTTCAATTTTCTTAAGTTTACTAACCAGTTCTGTGCAAAGAATAATTCAACAAACCGAGAGGTCGAACGTCTCTTCATGTGAGTAATCTAACTTCTGACTTTGCAGTACCTTAGTGTCTGTTGGGGGGCGAAAAAAGCCGGTTTCCCGCTTGACACGGTAGAGTCGGTTTGGTAACTTGCGGGCCAGTTTTTTAGGAGATGCTGATTATATGTAATTGATAGGATTACAGAGTAAGGTTGTAGTGCAGGAGGAGGGTGTTAACTCCCGCAGATTCCAAATCAGCATTTATGAAATAGTAAACAAATATTTACACGTCGCTACGGAGATAGTAATGGGAATTGCCAGGTTCACCGTTACGGTTGTAATTTTAATTGTATTGTCGGCCTCAGTTGCATTGGCCGGTGGCTTTGCGAATACCGGACTCGGTATTCACGCTCAGGGCATGGGTGGTGCATATCGCGCTATCGCCTCTGATTGGTCTGCCGCTTATTACAATGTCGCTGGGTATGCTAACATGCTCGACAACCAGCTCGGCTTTACAGTCGGGTTGACCCACAACCGTAATGAACTAACACCGGATTATTACATTCGGGATGATTATGGAAACAGCTACGGCACAGGCATCGTTAATGGCGCTACGCTTTTTAACAAACATATAATTTCTGATAAGCCTGCCTTCGGTATGGCTATTCGGATGCCTATATGGGGTGAGACCGTATTTGGTCTTTCCGCCTTTCAGCTATTTGATCAAACAATGGAATGGAAACTTTTTGACCCAGACGTAGCCAATTTTAGAGCCTACAACGATTCGCTTGCTGAATCACTGCCAAATCAAGACCACACTATTGATCTTGATGTTGTCGCTTTTCAGCTTACTGTCGCCAGAGAATTCATTCCTGAAAAACTCTCTTTAGGTATTGGCCTGCAGCTCTTAAGAGGTGATCTGGTTTATGAAGATCTGATTCTGAGAGAAACACCTCTTGAAGGTGATGCAGCTATTCGCCCATACGATCATATCCCTGAGTTTGCATCTAATGATGGCAAAGGATATGGCTTTGGAGCAACGGCAGGATTAATGTGGAAGCCGACTGAAAAAATGACAATCGGCATTAGTGGAAAACTTCCCGCCGAAATTACAATAAAAGGTAATACCAATCTGGAGTTTTATCTCCCGAAGAATTACAATAAATTCGTCGATCCAAAAGAATTGAACTCTGTCGAAAATATGTTCTTTGCCGGCAATGTCATTACTCTCACAGCCGATATGGAAACTAAGTTGAAACTGCCGGGATCTATCGGTCTTGGTGTCGCTTATGATCTAACTGACAAACTGACCGTTGCATTGGACGCCGAATACACACTATGGTCATCCTTTGAAGGACTGGAATTCACTTATTCTAATATCATATCCACATCGGAAGATAATCTTGATCAAAAGATTGATACGATGATGTATTTCTTCGGTGCAAATACTGGTAGCTCAGCCAATTGGGAAAATACCGGTAAACTCGCATTTGGTCTGAGTTATGATCTGACCAGCTATGCAACCTTCCTGGCCGGTACTTCATACGACCAGTCACCATTACGTAAAACTAGCGCTCTCACAGCTCAATTCATGGATACTGGCGATAAGCTTGGTCTGAACAGTGGTTTTCTGTTCCATGCAAATCGTTGGGACTTAGGAGTTGTGACGAGTTATACCAACTCCTCGGAACTGTCAACTTCAGAAGAAGGCAGTTTACCCGGGGATTATAAAGCTTCAGCATACGAGACAGTCTTTTCGCTGTCTTACAGGTTCTAAGAGGAGAAGCTAAGAAATGCCAAAATATAAACTGATTTTCTGCATTCTGGCACTGGCAACTCTGATTCTTGGAGTTGGCTGCAGCGACCGCGGTTCCGGTCTTCCGAGTGCCTCAGACTACGATAGTCAAACAGGTTTTAACCCACAGGGTGATCATATATATGACATCCATTTAGCCTTACAGCTTGGTAACATAACTGAAATGTGGTTGGGTGCTACATATATTCCCAAAGAAGCTATCGCGGGATTCGGTAACTACCAACCAGTACCTACCCTTATTCTGCTTCCACCTCAAGGTGGTGACAAGCTCTATTATTTCAGAGCCGGTCTTTTTGAAATGGCTACTGAGATGATTTCGACAGGTGAAATCGAACCAATGGTTATTCATTGTCCAAGCAATACAGCTGCTTTTGGTGGTATGTTCTACGGTAACTCTCTGCTGGCCGGCGAGGTTGATTCAATTATCAGTCTTGATATGATAGATGAATATTTACCGGAACGTATTCCAGCAACTATTCAACAGAAGTCTGCTCTCGGTATTGGCGGTATCGGTATGGGTGCCTATGGTGCCATGCGTGCCGCTCTTAAGAATACAACTGCCGATGGTTCTCGATTTGCATCGGTGTCAGTTGCCAATGGCCCGCTTGATTTTGATGGTTCCACCGGTAATGGTGGCTTGATGAATCTCTTTGACATTGCATTGGCAGAACAGTTAACACTTCGCATGTACACTATCCTTGAGATACTTGGTATCGATACTGTTGAAATGACTATTGACACTTCGAGTTCGCACGTCAATGAATCAATTGCCAATATAGATACATCGGTTGTCGGTATCGATACAACTTTCGATACGACTATCAACTTCGATACAGTTAATGCCTACGATTCTTTTGTTGTGGATGCTGATACCAATTGGGGTGACCCGATTGACACTTTCACATACCGTGACTTTGATACCGGAGATGCTTTTGTAACATTGCCGATTTCAAAACTGTTTATTGGTGGCTCAGTTGCCTTCTCGCCGCATGATATAGCCGATAGCAATCTTGTATGGGATAATACTAAACCGGTTTCAGATCCTGCTCGTGCCGTACTTAACTTCAAAGGTGATCCTGGAACGATAATTACAGACTCTTCCACAATGATCGATGGCTTGATTGGAACACGTGGATCTGAAACCTGGTCCTACCATTTACCATTTGATTCACTCGGGTTATTTTCATCTACTATCTGGTCTCTTTGGATGGCCAACAATATCGACTCAATGTACTTTGCCGACGGTGGCGATGCCTTAGATGGTTCCAAGGTTTGGATCGGTAACAATCCTGGTGCAGGTGTTACTCCTGACTTCGACTGGAGTTATGGAACAATGACCACATCGTTCATCGACTTCATGAAAACCGAACTGCCAGACTCATCCCTGACTATTTTTAATTACTCAGGTGTGGGTGCATCAGGCACGTTGAATGAAGCGACTTACGATCTTGTTCGTGAAATGCTGAAATTCCATTCAGGAGTTTTCAACAAAGAATAGATTTTAGATTGACCTTTATGACCCGGAGAGATTAAATTTCTCCGGGTCTTTTTTTTGGAAAACTATTATGACAAACAAAACAAAAACTTATGATCTGCTTTCAATAGGAGCCCATCCCGACGATATAGAAGTTGGCACCGGTGGCGTATTGATAGACTTGGCCAAGCGTGGCTACAAATGTGGCATTGTCATTATGACTCAGGGTGAGATGGGCACCGGTGGCACCCCCGAGATTCGCGCTCAGGAAATCAAAGATGCGGCGAAAATTCTTGGAGCCGACATAATCGAAACTTTCGACTGGGGTGATACCAAACTCTCAGAAAGCTACGACAAACGACAGGCGATTGCCCGCATCATCCGAGCTACTCGTCCAAAAATAATCCTGACCCCATATCCCCATGTCGGTCATGGTCGTCGCCAGTCACATCCTGATCATGTTGCATCGGGAGTGATAACAATTAACGCCTCAAACCTGGCAGCCCTGAAAAAAGCAGATGTCGAAGGTGAGCCTCATCTGGTCGAAAGAGTCTTTCACTATTTTCTTCCTCCCGGAGTGGCACCAAACTTTGTTGTCGATATCACACCGCATTTTGATCAATGGATTGAAGCTCTATCGGCTCATCGTTCACAGTTTTTGAATCCGGAAAAATCAAAAGACTATATCGAATCTCTTACCGCGATGGCTCGCTCGTATGGTCAGCAGGCGCGCTGTAAGTACGGTCAGGGCTTTCATGCCGTCGAACCGGTGGTTGTAGGCGATATCATGTCTCTCGCTCTGTGTGACGAACATTAGAAAACCGACCCGGGCTTTTACACCCAGATCGGTTCATAAATATCTTTCTTGATCAGATTCTATTTGATTGCGGCAAACGCTGCCTTGAGATCATCAATCTGATCTTTACTCGACTCAATACCAACCGACAATCTAACCAAACCATCGGTAATACCGTTCTTGAGTCTTATCTCTTCGGGTATCGAAGCATGGGTCATCCGCGCCGGATGATTTAAAAGTGATTCAACCCCACCAAGCGACTCAGCCAAAATAAACACTTTAGTCGATTGAGCAAATTTAGATACTGTTTCAGCATCAGCATCAATGTCAAATGAAACCATACCACCCGCTGTTTTCATACGGTTCGGCAATGGGGCTCCATCAATGCCCGGGAACAAAATTCGACTGACAATAGATTCTGTCTTCAAATATTCGACTACTGCGAGGGCGTTGGATGAATGTTTTTCCATTCGCACGGCCAAAGTTTTAATCCCGCGCAGAACCAGCCAAGACTCAAATGGCCCCAGCATACAGCCCGATGCATTCTGATGATACTTTAGTTCCTCGCCTGTTGCTTTATCGTTGGTCATAAGTGCACCACCAATAATATCGCAATGCCCGCCGAGATATTTTGAGGCAGAATGCAGACAGATATCGGCACCGAGCGCAAGTGGCTGCTGAAGGTACGGTGTCGCAAATGTATTATCGACAACTGTGCGAATATCATGTTTCTTTGCAATTCGACTGACCGCTTCAATGTCTGTTAGATGAAGCAACGGATTGGAGGGTGACTCCAGCCAGTACAATTTTGTGTTATCGTTTGTCGCTTTCTCAAAATTTTGAGCATCACGTCCGTCAACATAGGAAAAATCGATCCCACGTTTGCGAATAACATTTTCAAACTGCCTGTGAATTCCACCGTATAGATCAGAGTTCGCCACCACATGATCACCCGGGCCAAGAAGATTCATAACAGTCGCAGTAGCGGCCAAACCAGATGCAAATGCAAGACCACACTCGGCCGATTCAATAGTTGCAAGGGCACGCTCAAGGGCTGCTCTGGTCGGATTGTCCGAGCGGGAATAAACATAACCTGATTCATCACCTGGATATGCAACTGTGTAAGTTGAACTTGGATAGATCGGAGTTGTAACAGCTCCGGTGTTATCTTCGGTTACCGAACCGGCATGAACCGCTCTTGTTTCAAACGCTTTATTTTTAAAATCATCAGATGACATCGCTAATTACTCCATCATTCCGTTTTGTTTCATCCACTCATCGTCGTACATCTTACTGATATACTTCATCCCGCTATCGGGCAGGATTACTATTACTATTTTACTATCGTCAAGAGTAGCTGCATGCTTCAGCGCTGCATGAACAGCCGCTCCCGAGGAACCTCCCCCAAAAATACCTTCGGTACGAGCAAGTTCGCGACCTGTCACAAATGACTCTTTGTCAGTGACCTGATAAACACGGTCTATAACCGAAAAATCCATTGTTGGACAAAGCATATCTTCGCCAATGCCTTCCACAAAATATGTGTGTGGTTCTACCATCGTTTTATCTTTATGGAACTGATAATAAACTGAACCGATAGGGTCAACTCCAACAACCTCAACATCAGAATTCTGTTCTTTAAGATATTTGGCAGTACCCGACATTGTCCCGCCGGTACCTATCCCTCCAACCAGACAATCTATCTGGCCTTTCGTCTGTTTCCAAATTTCCGGACCGGTTAGCATGTAATGCGCTTCGATATTATCGAGATTGAAATATTGCCCCACCCAATAAGAATCTTTAGTTTCACGATGCAACCGCTTACCGGTTTCATAATAGCTCTCGGGTGATTCCGCAGGCACAGCTGTTTTACAAACATGAACCTCGGCGCCGAGTGCTTTGAGCATATCAACTTTTTCCTTTGACATCTTGTCGGGAATTGTCAGGATCGACTTATACCCGTTGGCCGATGCATACATTGCAACAGCCGCACCAGTGTTGCCGGACGTTGCCTCAACAATCGTCCCGCCCGGTTTTAGATCGCCTCGTTCGGCTGCACGGTCCAGCACATAGACAGCCATCCGGTCTTTGATCGATCCGGTTGGATTGAGAAACTCTGCCTTTACCAAAACTGTTGCACCAATATTCCTGCTTGAGGTCATTTTTTGCAACTTGATGAGCGGTGTATTGCCGGTCGTCTCAGTTATTGAATTGTAGAATTTAAATTTTATTTCTGACATGAACCTTACCCGTGTTTGTAATAGTCTATTACTACTTTATGCCGAAATCATTCCGGCTGAATTGATAATACACATAGCCAACTTTATCGGCCAGTCTTTTCTGAATATTGATAACATTCATGGCGGTCCAACGTTCCTCTAAAAATTAATTCCCCACTAACCTATAGTCCTGCTATAACGTACGATTATGGTTATTTTTTGCATTAAAAATCGATTGACAATTCATGCCTCTCCTGCATAATATTACCAACCAGCCATAATGCATTAGCAAATTGATGCTGGCTCAGAAGCTGAAATTTGAACGTTAAGGATAGGAACGAAATCTGGCATTGTCATTGTTTGACATCGTCGGATCGGAAAATTGCTATGATTTGTGCTCATTGTAAACAGAAATTCTCAGGTAAGCCAACGCCCCAGGGTGGTGAAATGTATTGCTCTTTAGAATGTGCGGATCTCGCTTCAGGGCATAAAGATGAAGGTGAAGGATACTTCGAAGAAGCACCTATAAAAGAACTTTACCCGGACGAAGACGAGTAAACCAAAAGCCGCTTGTTAGTTCTAGCGGCTTATCTTTAGAATTTCAAACTTAATTGTACCGGCGGGAACAGTAAATTCAACCTTGTCACCAACCGCATGACCCAACAACGCCTGCCCTATAGGGGACTTGACAGAAATTTTGTCCTCGTCAATGTTTGCCTCATCGGGAGGCATAACCATATATTCGGTCTCCTCATTATCACGAAGATCCTTCACCAGCACTTTGGCAAAAAGATACACTTTGTCCGATGGGATTTTGTCCATATCGACAGTTCGCACACGGGATAATTTATCTTCGAAATCGGCAATCCGACGTTCCAGATGTCCCTGAGCTTCTTTGGCGGCATGATATTCTGCATTTTCGGAGAGGTCACCCATCTCCATACACCGCTTGATTTCGGCAAGCAGTTTTGGACGTTTATCAAACTTGAGCTCTCTGAGCTCCTTTTCCATTTTGATACGTCCTTCTTTGGATAAATAAACTGGTTCCATAGTTTCTAATATAATAACATTTCACCGTTCTGGCAACGTCTCTGATTCCACTCTTTTTAAAATAAATAATAGAGCCAGCGAAAAACCAAGCCCAACAAATATAGGCTCAAGCCCAAACCAGAAATTTCCTTCGGGAGTGAACAACTTCGAAATATACCAACCACCCGCCACCAAACCGCTAAGTATCATTAATAGCAGAACTTTTGACTCCGAAAGATGATGTTTCCCGGTAAAGGCCAACACGACCGGCAGAAGAAGTGCCGGAGTTCCGATAGATCCAAAAGCGTGCCAGATTCCAATCGCTGACCGGAATAAGAGCGCAAACAACAGAGCCAAAGTGGTCGAAAGAATCAACCCAACTCGTGAGAACATAATTAATTCATTATCTGAGAGACGTTTAAACCGAGCAACGATATCATGTCCGAAGGTAGTCGCGGCAACAAAAGAATAAGAATCAACGGTGGACATCACCGTTGCAAGTAAAGCAAGCCCGAACAATCCGAGTAAGCCAGGCGGAAGAACCTCAAGTGCCAGGGTTGGAAATGATGCAACCGGATCTCCCAGATCGGTGAGAATAGCTCGCGCATAGAGACCGCAACTGGTCGTCATGAAATCAAAAACTGCCCAGCAACCGATTGAAATCATTATGCCCCGTCGGGCAATCTGTGGACTTTTGGCCGCATAACACCTTTGATAAAATGTCGGCTCGACCAATGTCCCCAGAGCGATCACATACCAAACCGCTATGAACCAAACGGAATTGCCGCCGTGCCAGCTAAGATGATCGGCTGGAAGTCGTGTGCTCAGGAACTCCCAACCACCATACTTAAATACCAGCACGACAAGCAATACCGCGAATCCTGTAAACATCAATACAAACTGCATCAGGTCAGTTCGAACAACGGCACGAAACCCACCCATAAAAACATATACAACAGAAAAGAGTGTTACCACAAACAGACTAAGTGCAAACGGCCACCCAAAAAATGTCTCGCATAACACGCCAAGCATTAGCACATAAGCCGCAGGTACAGACATCAGAAAAATCAATACCGATCCAACCATCGCTACCCGATTACCATAGGCAGATTGCAGTCGATCAGGAATTGTCAGAACTTCAGATGACCTCGCCTTCCCCGCAATGAAGTATGCAAAAATCATCGCCGCCAAATAGTAGGGCAACCCAAAGACAAGCCAATTTGATATTCCATAAAGATATGTATATTCACCCACGCCCAATATCCCCCCGTACCAGGTCGATACAAGGGTCGCCACAAATGCGGGCAGCGTCAAACTACGACCACCAACAATCAAATCAGCAGCCGTCGTGCCTTTTCTGATACGACGCATAAACCCGAGCGTTAGAAGAACAACCGGATAAAGCGCCAGAATGAGATAGTCAAGCGTTTGCATTTTTCTTAGAATATCCTGAAACTAATCTGGGTATAGAACGATCTCTCCGATGCGACATAATACTCGGCACCTCCAACAAGTGTTACCGGATCACCGGCCATGTCTGCCACACCATAATTCCAACCATAACCTGATCGTTCAAATTTGCGGTCGAACAAATTATCAACCGAACCACTAATAGTTAACTCACCCATATTGAGGAAATTACTTATAGAATAAGATGCCGAGAGTGAACTAATGACATACGGGTCAATCGCCAGCGAATCGAGATTGAGCAGTTCCATATACTGTTTACCAATACTTTGGAATTTGAACGACACAAAAAGCGGACCTGTGTTGTAATCAACAATCAAATTGCCGAGCCATTTCGGAAATCCCAACCCGTTCTTCCCCTCGAACGAAACTTCTTCACTTCCAACCGACCAGTCACTGTAATAAACATCAAGGGTATCAATAAAATCTTTGATGACATATCTGTTCAACGAAAAATTACCGGTAAGACTAATCTTCTCAGTTGGAATAAACTTTCCACTCAACTCGATACCACGTCGGTTTGAACCTTTCGCGTTCACCGTTGCAATCTGTCCGGTACTCGGGTTAAGGCCACCATACGGAATTATCTCATCCTGGAAATCCATCCAGTAAAGGTTAACGCCGATAGTATAATTAGCGGCACGAATATTTCCGCCGAATTCTATATCATAAACCCGCTCCGCCTTGACCGTTGCATCTCCAAACAAATATTCTGTCCCACCCGAGGCACTAAGGGCAGCCGTGTCCAACGTCAACGACGGAAGAATATTTGGATCGTTTGCATCATAGATCGCCGCATCGGTTGGAGTGCGTGACGACATTGCAAGATTACCGTAGAGGTTGGCCTGCTTTGTTTCATCAAACGGTATCAGTTTATAATTGAAACCGATACGTGGTGAGAAAAACAGCCAGTCAAGATCATAATTAAATCCTTTGAACGCTCCAAGTTTATCCTGATCAAACGCATAGCGCTGATAACGAACCTGCGCGGTCCCCTGCATTGTGAGACGATCACTCAGCGCTAATTGTTCTTCGGCATAAAGTGACGCAATTTTCTTGTTACCATAGTATTGATAATATTTATGGTCAGGCGTTAGCGTTCCGCTTATACCTTCAGCTTCAACAACTGTGCCCGAATGGTCTGACTCAAACAGATAGAACGAACCGCCCAATGAATGACGACCCTTATCATGTTCAATATCAAGACGAGGGTTCCAACCCAACTGCCACTTTGATACCGACTGTTGCCTGATTATATCACCAGTTGTTCCCCCCGAAATTGTTGAATCAATATTATAATCAGTATAAAGAACTCCGGTCTTTTCCTGTTCGTAGTAACCATTCCCAATTACATAATAAAATGTATTGGAGAGCGTTGTCTGGTCGTTGAAGTGATATTTATTATGCAGATGAAAATGCGGTTGATTAAAATTATCTATTTCATTTTCATAGGTGAACGGATTAAACCGACGATTCGATGCTATCTGATCGCGCGAGATACCATAGTAGGTCAGTCGTAATGTCATCGGTCCACCAAAAACATAAAACTCAGTTGACATATTGGGATCAAGTCGTGCCGCCGAAAAATAGTAGGCCTGACTTTCCACCCAACTGTTCTCACGGTAGCCGGTTGTTTGCTGATTTGATAAACGTGCACTGAACGCATAACGTCCACGAATCAAACCTGACGAATATTGAATCGTCTGACGCTTGGTATTTCCAATCTGAGAACCATCCGACATAAACTCGCCGTATCCCGCAGTGATAGATGCCGACTTCCCAAGCCCCAAAGTATTCGTTACAATATTTATAGATCCCCCAAATGATGCATCACCATACAATGAATTTCCAACACCGCGCTGAATTTGAACATCGGTTACACTTGAACTAAAATCAGGCAGATCAACCCAATAAGAATATTGATCTTCCGGATCATTCAACGGCACACCGTCAATATATGTCGCAATTCGTTTATCGTCGAACCCTCTGATCTGGGTATAGACATAACCGAGCGTACCGCCACCATCGGAGTATGAGTAATAGTTTGGTGTCGTGTTCAAAAGAAGCGGTAAATCACCGGCAAGATAATCACGCTTTAATTCTTCCGATGAATAGTTATCGAATGCAATTGTCGAAACTTCCGATCGGGCCCGATCGGGACGAACATAAATTGGTTCACCCGAAAAGAATGTCTCGTCCAGAACAATTTCACTCTTGAGCATACCGACTTCAACCTGCAGGGGATGATACCCCACATGCGAAAATGTAACTCGGGTGAGTTTAGCATTGTTGGCAAAACTAAACTTACCCTCTTCGTCGGTTTGGGTTGCAACCCCGGATTGATTGGTTAGAACTGTCACTCCTGCGAGTCGTTCTCCCTTGCTGTTTTTGACTACACCTTCTGTGGCGGCATAACTATTCATGCCCAACAAAAGTGTGGTACAGAATAATACAGCACATACTCTCTTTAAATTTCTTGCCATGACGAAATCCTCGCGTTAGTACATTAAAATACCTGCAAGATTCCATCCTGAATTGTAAGGTTGGCCTGGTATGGCCATCGTGATGCTATAAACATTTACGTTTCCCTACGCCGGTATTACCCGGATCAGGTCAAGGGGGTATATTCTCAGGCGGACTTTTTACGCCACCCCCAACGGAGTCTTATGTTAGACTTAATTAGTCTATTTGAATTGATTGGCGCAAGTTAATTCTTGCTCTCATTTGATGCAAAATGCGTCTTGCACGCTTTTGCAACATTCGGCCAGGCTGACTGAAAATAGGCCAGATACGCATCCCAATCAGAACCTTCCAAAATCCCCAGATGCGTTATCTGTAGTTTTGTTTCATTTTCACCAATTCCTACAAACTGTACTACCACCCATGTTTTCACACCTGCATCGCGCAGTGCGGGTATTGATGGTGGCGCATTCCAGCTAAAACTTAGCATATTCTCGGGGAGAAAACTCAATATCCGACAGTCCTCCGAGCCACGAGTCCCTTTGGGCGCATCCGGCGCAAAATAGATTTCAAATTTACCATTTATTTTAAGTTCAATATCCGCCTCATCGGCCAACCAGCTTTCAATCCCTTCGGTTGTTGTCCAGGCAGTCCAAATATCGGATGCCGACGCTTCAATTGTCTCTTCTACTACAATAATACGATTCATCGACTCTCCCTCCCGGGCAAACAGAGTTGAAAACAAAGCCAAACAAACAAGTGGCAGCATTTTAATAATCTTAATCATGCTGCCACATATACAAAATAAATTCGTCTCACACACTATTTAATCATGAACCCGGTTTATACAACCCGATTTTGTTGCCATCCGGATCGGCCAACCATGCGAATGAGCCAACCCCGGGGATTTCAGACGGCGGAAAAACAGTCTTTCCACCCGCTGCTTCGGCCTTGTCAAGATAGGCCTGAAGATCATCAACCTGAACATAGAATGTGACATACGGGTCCTGCCCATCCTGAGTTGGACCAATACCGCCACCTATCGAGCCTTCACCCGCAGCAGCAACCATTCCATAAGGCATTCCATCCGGCTCGTTGTATTCCCAGTTGAAGACTTTGCCGAAGAATTCCATCGTTTTCTTGTAATCTTTGCCGCCGATTTCAAAATGAACTACCGGTTGTCCCATATCATCTTCTCCTAATAAGAATAAAGGCTTATATTAATACGTATCTTGATTATCCGTCTGAATTACAATTCTAACATAATGTCTCACAAGAGACTATCACATTTTTGTTCATTGTGTCATATTCTGTCAGCCTGCAAAATGAAAAGAATTCACTTGATCCTAATTACGGCTTATTACTTATTTTGTTACTATTGTATTTCGAAATACATTAATTGTTTATTCATTTGAAGATGAACCGACTTGAGCTTAATATGTTATAATAAACATAGAAATAATTTGATAATTTTCATTGGCATACCATGATAATAAAGGATTAGAAAAATGTCGTCCAATCAGTCGAGCAAGGAAATCAAAGAGGCAGTCAAAAAGCATTATGCCGAAGCGATCAAACAGAGTTCATGCTGTTGTGGCCCACAATCTGTACAACTCGAAAAAGGCTCTGCCGGACGCTTTGTCGATATGGCTGGCTACACTCAGGAAGAATTACCCGATGGTGTCACTTCGTTCGGATGCGGTAATCCGGTCACCTTTGCAAAAATGAATGAAGGTGAAACAGTGCTCGATCTTGGTTCGGGTGCCGGACTTGATCTTATCCTTGCCGCCAAAAAAGTCGGAGCGTCAGGTAAAGTTATCGGCCTTGATATGACCGACGAAATGATTGAAACCTGCAACCGTAACCTCGAACAGGCAGGAATCAAAAACGGTGAAGTTCGCAAAGGGGAAATGGAAAAAATGCCGGTCGCGGACGAAGAAACCGACTGGATTATTTCAAACTGTGTCATCAATCTTTCGCCCGAAAAAGAAAAAGTATTCGCCGAGGCATTCCGCGTACTCAAACCGGGTGGTCGAATGCTCGTTTCAGATATCGTTACCTTAGACTTGCCCGATGAATACCGTTCGGACATCAAGGCATGGGTCGGATGTATCGGTGGAGCGGTTGATGAATCAGATTATCTTGCTCTCGCCCGTGATGCCGGTTTTGTTGATGTTGAAGTCGTTGACAAAATGACTTACGACCCGGCCGGACTTAAAGCCCTCGCCAACGATAATTGTGGCTGTGGTGACAGCTCCGAATCTGCTTTGGACAAATCAACTCTCGATAAGTTTGCGGGGAAAGTAGCCTCAGTAAAAGTGTCGGCCCGCAAGCCAGAATAAAAAAATCGTCACTCTTTGAGTGAGAAGAACGCCTCTTCATATTCATGAACACGTTCAAAGCCTAATTTTTCGTAACAACGGATAGCCGCATGGTTGTCCGTTTTTACATTCAGACAGACAGTGCGATCTTTCGATTGAAGTTCACCCGCCAAAACAGATGTCAAGGCAGTTGCTATCCCTTTACCGCGATATGTTTCATCTGTTGTGATATTTCCAAGTACAGATATTTTGTACTCATCAGAATCAACATGCACCCCGGATACTGCAATTAATTTATTGTTATCATAGCAACCAATATAGTTGCCCCGTACAAGCATTCTCGAATGGAAATAATTCCCCGGATAGGCACGCAACAAAAGCTCTCTCAACGCCTCTTCATCCGAAACTTCAAGGGGACGAACCAAGTAATCGTCAAGCTTCACTTCGGGACACTCAGAGCTAAGTTTCATCTTGAAATGTTTACCAAGTGGTTTTTCGTTATAAAATTTCTTGAAGGCAGAACGTGATCGTTCCTGGAAGTGGCAGAAAAAACTACCGGGTAACAACTCAAGCATTTCATCAAGCAACCCATCGAATTTATCGGTCAAACCAAAGGCGAGCACCGAAGGCGTTTCGAGTCCTCGAAAGACCAACACAACATCATCAATACGCGGGGAGCGACCATAGGTCGCACCCCACTGACAATCATCAAAATAGTATTCGTCTAAATCCCCGATATGATATGAAAAGAGGACAGGTTCTTTATTGAAATGAGTTAGCAGTTTCTTTTTGTCGGAAGTAAATACAAGCAAACTCATTTACGTAAGTCTCTTATTCGCCTTCGCCGGCGGCGATCTTCTGAAGCATACCGATCACTTCATCAAGCTGTTCACGTTTGAAAGTCACACCTTTTTTTGTTGGTAGCCATTCATCTTCCTTGGATAGAAAATGAATTCTCATACTGACAAGTTTGTGTCCTTTATATTCGGAATCTTCAATCATTAATCGTTCGGTTTCGTTACGTTCAATTTCAAATCGCATCTGTTCGTTTCTCCATGCGGTTCCGGTTTCGGAATTTTTCGCAGTTCAATTATTAGGTTTCTATTTTTTATATCCGATAGTTCGGATAAATTTTTCTCGTATCTGTTTGTCTTCTTCGGTTTCTATTCCAAGCGGAGCGCCACCATCGATAACGCTAAGCACACCCCGCCCCTGATCGGTTTCTGCCACTATAACCTGCAGAGCATTACCTGTCGCACAGTAGATATGACAAACCTCCTGCACATTCTTTACACGATCAAGCACATTGATCGGGAACGCATTTTTGAGATATATAAAAAAGGAATGCCCACAGCCAACATCAAATGCAGCCTTGCATGCATGCCTTGTCATCTCGGTATCGTTGCCGTCACACCTGATCAAACGCGACTGCGATGCCTCGCAAAAAGCGATCCCAAATCCAATCGAAGGTGATGATGTCACAAGCGCTTCATAGAGATCTTCAACAGTCTTGGCAAAATGTGACTGACCAAAAATAATATTCAATCCTTCAGGTATTTCTACCTGCACAATATGCGTCCGGTAAAGATCTTTAGTTTTCATCGCTTACCTCAAACATGGAATCATCAATACCACTATTTATAACCGGATTACGATAGTATTCGGTTCCACGAACTTTTACACCAAAGAGGAACGCAGCTTTCGCCTTCATGTCGATATCAAACTGCGTTGGCAACCACAGACCGTCAACACCCGGCGCGAAATGCACAGTAAGGTCTAACTTGCTTATTTTGAACATCGTTTTTCTTACCAGCTTGGCAGGAGTAAAGTCTATCCGCACTGCGTTGAATGTCTCTGCATCAAAATAGAAATCACCATTGATATGATTCTCGTCTTCTATAAGCGCACTTACTTTGAAATGATGGCAGACATACGAATCAATCGAATCGGTCGCAACGCCAAGATATTCAATTTTATATTCCGATCTTTTCTCGGAATAAAACGGCTCAAGCATTGGATACGAAATATCGCGGGCTTTTCGTTTTTTCTTCTTCTTTAGCCTGTCTTTAGCTTCACCTCTCAAGTCCTTATCGGATTGCTGTTCCCCCTCTTTATAGTACGCAAGATACTCCTCCGCTAAAAGGGCTGTATCCTTAAGATATTTGATAAATACTTTTTTGTCGAATCTAACCTTCTCTTTGAAACGACCATCTTTATCTTCACCTTCAACCCACTCAGCTTCAAACACAACATCTTTTAGAAATTGTGATCTCTGTGCATCGGCGGAAAGAATCCTTTCGATGATAGCATCCGAATCTATACCTTCAACAAAATTCTGCGCAATTGTCGGCAGGCTGCCAACAACCAGAATAAAAATGGCTAATATTACAGTTTTCCTGATCATATCTTACTCTCCTGTATTTCGATTCGTTCGATGACATCACCGATCACGAGTTGGTCAACAATTTCCATTCCCTCAACAATTTGTCCAAATATTGTATAGCGTGCGTCGAGGCGTGGTTGAGGTGAATAACAGAAAAAGAATTGACTTCCGCCAGTATCTTTTCCGGCATGAGCAATACCCACCGTTCCACGATTATATGTTTCATCAGAATACTCACACCTGATCGAATAGCCCGGACTACCCCAGCCGTCCCCACGAGGACATCCGCCTTGAGCCACAAAGTTAGCGATCACTCTATGAAAATTAAGGCCGTCATAGAAACCTGATTCGGCCAGATCAATAAAATTTATTACTGTCAATGGTGCCGTATCAAAAAACAGTTCAAACTCAAACGTCCCCTTCTCAGTCGTGATAACAGCCGTCGGGTTTATGCTATATTGTCGAAGTGCTCTTTCAATCTCATTTTCTTTTATTCGCGAGTAGGCAGGTGCAACCCGGCGGCGGCGATCTTCACTCAGTTCCTCCAGATAAATCGTTGCCGCTTCCTTGCGCACGATATAATCAGTATCCAAAATTCCGGCCACCAAAAGTTCAATCGCGGAAGTGTCAAATTTATTTTCATTGATCAGCTCCCCGGCTACACCAACTATCGAACGACGCACATCGGTATCAACAACTGTTCCCTGTGACATCAGAGTTGCGAGAGTCGGAACAAATTCTCTCCGACGATCGGTCCCGATTTTGTCTATCGCCAAAACCTGAAGCATCCAGTCGGGGTCAACAATAGCTTGATTCAAATAGTAGTCAATGTTTGACGAATCAATTTGCACCAGTTCGTTAAATGCAGCCGCTCTGACCATCGGGTCTTCGTCACCAAAGTGAACTGCCAGCCTGGATACAACGCCGTCATGATCAACTAATCCATAAGCTTCACATCCAGCCGCTCGTACACGAGGTGATGGACCACTATTTAAAATAGAATCAATATAATTAACAGCCCGATCTTTCTGGACAATTGCCAAATACTTCAAGGCAGCGGCAGTAATGTTATCCGTTGTGTCGTACTCCAAACGATTCATAACAATATCTATTCCAGCCCCGGATTCTATCTGGCGCAGGGCATCAATCATCAGGACAGTAAGTTTTTCGTCCCGTTCTCGTTCCAACCGATCTGCTATCTTGCTGTCCGATTGTGGCGATGCAAACCGTACAAGACTATTCACCGCCTCTGCCACAACTCGATTATTATTATCGTTTAAGGCTATCGCCAGATAATGTTCTGCATCTTTATGAGATGAACGTCCCAGCCCCGAAAGTGCTGTTGAACGCATGAACGGATCAGCATCCGATAAGAAATTAACAAACACATCGAACGCACTATCAACACCAAACCGGCCGAGCATATATAATCCCGCCTGTTGAACGGCATGATCCTGCTCGGTCTCCATCAGACGAATAACATCTTCCGCTTTTTCTCTCGCATTAGCATACAATAGTGCATAACAAACCGACTCACGAACGTCGGGTGACGGATGATTCAAAAACGAGACAAGCTCTTCACCAACTTCAGGCAAAGTTGAATCAGCCAGACGACCTGCCGAAAGAACTGCCTGAGCGGCAATTGATGAAGGCATATCAAAGGCACCATCCAATAGCACCATTGCCAATCGTTTTTCGCCGGTCAGGCCAACTGCGAAGGCAGCAGTCGATGCAACATCAATCGAGGGGTCTCCCAAAAGATCAATTAGTCGAGCTCCACTCCCGGCATCTCCTATTCGTCCCATAGCAAGAGTTGCTCGAGCACGAATTTCAGTTACATCTGAGTTTAGATACTTATTCAGGTTTTCGCTTGGAAGACGTTGGTCTTCGATATGTATGATCGCGGCAAGATGTTCGGTCAAAGTCCGTTCACGCAGAGTCTCATACAAATAGTAGCTGACCGCCGTAATTAATAACAGACCGACCAGCACGCCGAGTTTTCTTAGGTTTCCTATCATAATCGGTGGAAACTAAGGCCCTTCCGGTTGATGGTCAACCAATTTCATGGACTGAATCAGACATAGCTCAAATAAAAAAACCCCCGGTGGTTGAAGCCGGGGGTAGGTCTAACATAACCGGCGAAGCCGGTTTAATATGCACTACATATTAAAGCAATTGAGGTGCCAGACCAACTTTCCAAATTGCCTTATCTCTGTGCACTGCAACGACTTCCCGTTTTCGCCGGCCATTTATCTGACATAATAACAACATAAATTGCAAGCCTGTTCAATTTTTGAACAGTAAATTGCTGTTTTAAGGCCGAATAAGACCCAATCAGGGCAAACTTTTTCCGATTTCGGCCAATTTAGTGCAAATAATAGCCTAAACTCAGTTTTTATCCTCTACATAAGGAATGCTTTAAAACCCACTTAATTGCGTTGTAATTACTCCAATTCACCAATCCACTTAACAACAGTGGGGTAGTAATCCTCAAGAATAGGGTATTTGTCTTGGTTGTTCATATACTCTTCATAGAAAAGCATAAACTCTTCAAATCTTGTGAAACTGCGACCACTCATAATTCTAAAGACCTGATTCTTCAAGGCTGGATATTGATCTGGAGAATGCTCATAGAAAAACTGAAGCGCAAACGCCCAGGTCAGATACTCATTTAGGGTTGCCTTTAGAGTCCCATAGTTGCTTTTCTCATCACTGTTTAAAAGAGGTAGTTTATCTTTGAGTGGTTCGAAGTCAGACCAAAACTTATCGGTGAGCGGATTAATGCTCGCATGATCAAATTCTGTTAAAGCCAAAAACTGCATCGTCTGGTCAGGATAAAAGAATTCACGCGAGGCAGAATAGAGACAACCACCAAAGTAAAAACATTCTCGGTACCCATCTAATTCAATCGATGGCCCATGTTGCCATCCACCTCAAAGAGGGGTGAAGTAGAAATTGAATCGGCTGAATCGTTCCTTGAAATTCTCATTAAAAAATTCTATCACATTCGAACCAAAGGAATAATTTGAGCTAACGATTTTCTTCATTGCATTGTAGAAGCTCTTGTTCTGGGTATAGAATGTTTCAAAGTCTGTGTCCATGGCAAACTCTCTAACAATACCAGCAAGTTCATTTTTAATCTCAATCGGATATTTTACAATTTGCGATGTATCATACTTATCGTAATGATAAAGCGTTCTCAAATTATGATGCGCCCTCAAATTACTCTGCCATGGTTTACCCGGGTACATTTCCGCTATCTGCTTCACCAATCTATGTTCTTTATATAGTACAAAGTAAGCATCTATCTTTTTCAAGTATGAATGCTCTTTCTGTTTAGTAAGAACCGGATGATCAGGGTTGCCCAGATAAAGCATAACAGCGTAGCATTCCATCAATCGGGGAACTTCTATATTTAGCTCTTGCCCACCCGATGTCAGTTTGTATTTATTTAATCTCTCTTTTAACGCTGCAATGATTTTCTTGTATCGTTCAGTATCGCGCATATTCTCAAGATCGGAGTCTTTCTCGAACTGTCCGAAATCAACTGTGCCATTATCAATCATCTTCTGAACATTATCCAACGCCGCATCAATCTTTCCACCGAGCGACTGCACACAAATCAGGTTGAACATGTAACCACTGTTATCGGAAGCTGCTTTGACAATCTCCAACCCAAGCCTTTCCGCCTCGTTCCAGTTTTTTGCATCATAAGCAGAGCTCCATGAACTGTTGAGTTCATCTAATGTTTGAGCAGAAAGAGATAGCGCACACAAACTAAGCAGAATAATAGAGAGAATTTTCATAACGAACTTTCATATTTGTTTAATTGATCAGCAATCAAGATTTGTCCTGTTCTTAATTTACGCAATAGAAAAATCTAAGTTGCATTACAGAGCACAAAAAAAGGCCCCTGTCATAACGACAAGGGCCTCAAAATAACTCAATTAACTGACTCTATTAGAGAGCTTTCCAAACGAGAGTGTACTTGGCTGCAACCAGGTTTTCATCGTAGTATCCATCGATACGAAGCTTGTAAATCGTTTCGTCTATTTTGACCAGATAGACATGACTCTTACTCGTCAGCGTATGCGTGACACCATTGTAGTCATACCACACGTCATCACCAACCAGAGAGCCGTTAAAAACAGAACTGGTATAATCAGCAAAAAACTGAGCGCCACCTGGATGTGTTGCCAGTTCGCTCAAGTCTGTACCATCAATCATTTGAGTATAAGACGGGAAAGCTGTTCCGCTACCTCCACCTGTCTGCTCACAGTTCTGGAAGATTGTGTAGTCGTTAAACACAAGGTCCCATCCTGTTGAAGTAGATGGTTCAGCCGGCGTTACCTGTGTGCCTGTTGAAAAGTCGAAATAGCCTGTACCCATGCCAACATCAATGCTTGCTGTTACAATTGTGCCAGAGAGATCGTCTGAGTTCGCTGTCGCTTGATAAACGTAAGAAATCCAAACCATGCCCATATCTCCAGGGCCAGCTACGCCAACAAGCGAGTCAACCTGGAACTTGTAAGAGTTCTCACCACCAGCATCGTAACCAGAATATACTCTTCCATTTAGCGTGATTGAATGATCAGAAGGATCGTAAACGTACCAGTCTTTTGCAAAGACCGAAGTATATTGATCTTCTACCCACGTTACTCCCGCCGTATCCGAAATCGTTACATCATCAAATACTACGACTGCTCCAAGGTCAACCCCGACAACACCGCTATCGCTATTGAGGTTAATAACCATACGTTGAAACTGCATTTCCCAACCTCTTGCTACAAGCCCTGAAGTATCGGTCAACTCTGAAAAACTGATACCTGTAGCTGTGTCTTCACTGGTTGCATCGACTCCTGTCGTCCAGACACCAGCAACATTCTGTATGCTCGTATCGGCCCACGGCATTACTATTGGTCCGACTACATCATCATCGTCCGAACATCCAAACGCCATCAACAATAAAGCAGACGCTGTCAGGGTTAGCAAAATTCGTTTCATCATTAATTCTCCATTAACATAATGTTATTGATTATTAGTTTCTTTGTGAAATTTAAAGCCGACAAAGAGTGACCTCTCCGGCCAGTAACCATATCTTATATCAACTCTATCAAGCATATTTTCAACACGCAGGAAAAGTTCAACACCGTTGTCAAACCGTTTAAACAAATTCATATTTAGAACCCCCCTCGGTGTTGCATATTCTGCTGCTTCACCTTCGTTACCGCCTGTGTTGGAACGTGGCACCCATAGTTTTTTTGATTGATAGCTTCCCCAGAATGTACCACCAATATTTGGCCCTTCAAGTATGCCGGTCAGGAAGAATTTCAATGTGTGATTTGGTCGATTAATTAACTCATGCTGTTCATCAAGATTTCTCGTATAGAGATAATTGTACGAGAATGAAAAATCTACACTTGATGACAACCTAACTCTCGACTCCCACTCTATCCCTTGAGTAATCGCTGTTCCAACATTTTGATATACATACATTCCGCGCCAGTAGGTCGGTGTAAATCCAAGCAGTTTGAAATCAATAAGGTTCTGCAAATGATTATAGAAATATGTTATGCGATGGAGGCCCATTGTTCCGTATGAAAACTCGGCTGAAATAGAACTGGTAATCGACTGTTCGACTTCGACAGGCACTAAGCTTGCGGCAACATTAGTTGGTGTCTGATCGGGAAGGGGAGCTTCCGAACCAACAACGATATACCCGGCCCCACTATGATCAAAAACAAAATATTTTTCTTTCATCGAAGGTGCCCGGAATCCAAATCCGGTAAAGCCACGGAACTTGAAATTCTCATTCACCTTGTACATGATATTAATTGATGGATTAACGTGACTGCCAAAATCTGTCAGATGTTCATAGCGCACACCGGGCAGGATATTCAATTTATCATTAAACGTATATTCATATTGCAGATAAGTTGCCCAGGTCATCTCTTTCTCTGCTGACTCAGAGAGTTCACTCGAGGTAAGGTCCTGCACATGGAATGAACCACCAAGAGTCATTATGTGACCATCACCTATTACATAATTTGAATTGTATGATGTCTCAGCAAACCAGTCTTCTGTTTCAGAAGTATCAACCCAGACTCCTGCATCATCTATTTTCTTCCAGTCGTGCGAATAGTATGTTAAATGCTGACGCATATACATCGAATACTTATCACCCGACATGAAATCTATCTTGACCGAACCTTCAATACGACGGTTATCTTCGTCGTCGTTGTACGCCTTAAAGAGTGTGTCCCCAAGTTGGTTTTGTACTCTTGATTCCTCTTCGATCCATTTGCGCTCTTCCATCATGTAACGTACTGATGCAGTCAAATCAAATTTCTCAGAAAGTTCCCGCTTGTACTTACTGCTCAGATTCAAACGAGTCGTCTTTTCCAGCCCGTTTGTATGTGCCGTTGTTTTGTCCAGATCAAACCCATCAGTGCGAAATACTTTCGCTCCAAGTGTGATCGCGCTTTTCTTATTACCATATTGAAATTCAGCCGATGGACTCGATGTCCCAAACGAACCATAGTCAGCATACAGTTCACCTGAAATAGTTTCGGTCTTCGGTTTCTTGGTAATGATATTTATAACTCCACCCATCGCATCCGAACCATAAAGCGTCGAACCTGTCCCCTTGACAATTTCAATCTTCTCCACACCGGCCAACGCATACTGCGAAAGATCAATCGACCCACGCACTCGTCCAACCGCACGTTCACCATCAACCAGCACAAGCACACGGTCACCTTCGATACCCCTGATCGTTGCACCCTTACCAGAAAGATCATCATTAACTGCAACACCAATCGAGTTGGCTAATGCTGCATCAACCGTGCTCGCACCAGTGCGTTGCATATCACGTTTTGTGATCACTTCTGTTTGAACAGGAACGTTTTTCAACAGATGAGGTGATCGCGTACCGGTCACAACGACATCATTGAGCACCCACGGTTCTGAAATAAGTCGGAAATCCACCCGACCTGAAGTTGGCATTGTAATTTTAAGCGTATCTGAGTTGTCGTAATTTACATGTGTGGCATAAACATGATAAACACCATCATCGAGTCGCTTAAAAATATACTCACCACGCCTGTCTGTCTCGACCACCTGTCCGGTTTCAACAATCCAGACATTCGCCTTTTCAATCAAGTTGT